>JANOCZ010000276.1:0-5166 GCA_031412455.1 Hyphomicrobium sp.
GAAACTCATCCTGTCACGCGATCAATTCTTCGACGGCAACCCCGTCGGTACGCCGTCCGGCCTGAGTTCGGCGGCCATGCAGCCCTTACAGCCAAAGCCCCACCGAACCTGTACGATCTGACCCGGACGGAGTTCGGTGAACCCAAACCGGCGCAAAGTCTCCATATGACAGAAAATATCGGCCGAACCTTCGCCGCGTGTCAAGAAGCCAAAGCCGCGAACGCGGTTGAACCACTTGACGTAGGCCCGCTCCCAGTCGCTCTCAGGAGTGACGATGACGTGCGTGCGTTGCGGCAGTTGAGACGGATGGATGGCCGTGCTCTCATCCATGCTGAGAATGCGGAACGCCTGCATTCCTTTAGGACGCTTGAGCACTTCGCATTGCAGCCGCGCGCCCTCATAGGCCGTTTGGAATCCCCCAGCGCGAAGGCAAGTGACGTGCAACAGAATATCCGGCAAACCGTTATCGGGAACAATGAATCCATAGCCCTTGGATGCATCGAACCACTTGATAGATCCGGCGATCTCAAACACTTCGAGCCCGGCTTCGTCCATCAAATCTGGACGGCCTTCGAACGGCTGCTCGAAATCCGAAAAACCCGGAAGTTTAGTATCCCCCGTCATATAGTACACCCCGCTACTGCGCCTTACGTTACATGCTGCATTCTGCGGCAACTTTTGCGGCAACAAATCCGGAAGAGCCCTCTTCAGATCTGTTGCATCAAACGCTGACACACGAAGCACGCGAAACATAACATTGCTTCGTCATCATGCCAGAACGTTTTTTTAACCATCGCTCTTGACGTCGTGCGCAACCCCTTTGATTCTTCATCACCTGACTGATCAAGCGCATGATTACAAACGAGGAAACTAAATCCAGATTTCATCCCCAACTTTGCGCTCAAATTGTGCACTGAACGGGGCTATCAACAGCCGATGATGCAACCGGCCACGAAATGCATGCTGCTAACTGATTCGTTTTTGCTTAGTTTTACGGAACAAACAGCGAGATTTTCCCGGGCACGCGCGCGATCGAATTTGCTTTCATGCACAGGCCACCTCGCGAAAAACGGCACCTTGTCGCACGATAGAGACGACCCTTTTCGCTGCATCGTAGTCATCGCCTAAAAGTTGTATGTCTCGCCACCAAAAAAGGGCAACGTCCTATGCGCTATCTCCACACGATGGTTCGAGTTCGCGATGTCGACGAGAGCCTGGCCTTCTACTGCGGCGGGCTTGGGATGCGTGAGATCCGTCGCATCGAAAACGAGCGCGGTCGCTTCTCGCTTATTTTCCTAGCGGCCCCCGGCGATGAAGAACGCGCGCGATCGCAAAAGGCACCGATGCTCGAATTGACTTACAATTGGGATGCCGAAGACTACGGCAGCGCCCGCAATTTCGGCCACCTCGCGTTCGTCGTCGATGACATCTATGCGACCTGCACGCGCCTGATGACGTCAGGCGTTGTCATCAATCGCCCGCCGCGCGACGGACACATGGCGTTCGTCCGTTCTCCAGATCTGATTTCGATCGAGTTACTTCAGAATGGGAATCCACTGCCGCCGGCAGAGCCTTGGTCGAGCATGCCGAACACCGGCACGTGGTGACGCCCACTCAAAAAACGCGCCGCGTCGCCGTCATCGGCGCGGGCCCAGCAGGTCTGGCGGCCGCCGAACCCATCGCGACCGCCGGTCACGCTGTGACCGTCTATGACCGCATGCCGTCCCCAGCGCGCAAATTCTTGATGGCTGGGCGCGGCGGCTTGAACCTCACGCATAGCGAACCGCTCGATCGGTTTTTGGCTCGCTACGGCCCCGACGCGAACGCTGTACAAAGTGCGGTATCGGCATTTCCGCCTTCCGCCTTGATCGCTTGGATCGAGGGACTTGGCCAAGCGACCTTCATCGGCTCGAGCGGCCGCGTGTTCCCTCGCTGCATGAAAGCCTCGCCCATTCTGCGCGCACTGCTATCGCGCTTGGCGAGCCTCGGCGTTGGCATGAAGATGCGTCATGAATGGACCGGGTTTGACAACGGCGGCGGCATCACATTCGCAACGCCAACCGGCACATTCGTTGACCAGCCCGATGCGCTGATCCTCGCGCTCGGTGGCGCCAGCTGGCCCAAACTCGGCTCCAACGGCAAATGGACCGCATACCTTGAAGACGCCGGCATCGAGGTCGCCCCTCTCGCCCCGTCCAATTGCGGTATCGTCGTCAAGTGGACGGAGCATTTCGCGCAAAACTTTTCCGGCAAACCATTGAAGCGGATCGCTGTCAGCGTTGACGGCGCAGTCCGGCGCGGCGAAGCTGTTATCACGCGATCGGGCCTCGAAGGCGGAGTGATCTACGCCCTGGGGCCCGCCATCCGTAAAGCCCTCAACCGCGACTCAACGGCCCTGATCACGATCGACCTTCGTCCCGATATCACTGCCGAGACGCTCACCGAACATCTGTCGCGGCCCCAAGGCTCGCAATCACGCAGCAATTTCCTGCGTAAAACAGTAGCACTGGACCCCGCGTCGATCGCCCTCCTCCGCGAGAATGGCCCCCTGCCCGTCAGCCCGCAAGCCACCGCAACTCTGATTAAAAGCGTGCCGCTGCCGGTGATCGGACTCTCAGGCCTCGATCGCGCGATATCGACCGCCGGCGGCGTGCGGTTCGAAGCGCTGACGCCAGGTCTGATGTTGAGATTGATGCCCGGTGTTTTCGTCGCGGGAGAGATGTTGGACTGGGACGCACCAACCGGCGGTTATCTCTTGCAAGCCTCCTTCGCAACGGCTCAGATCGCGGCCCGAGGCACCCTCTCCTGGCTGGATGATACGGCACGCAACCGCGAACGACTACTATCCGGCTGACGCCCAGAAAATACCACCCGTTGATAAATAACGGAATGGAATTCTATTCTTATTTGCAGTTTGGGCTTATCAGGGGAACAGAATTCTATTAAGTTGCGTGCTGCGGAGGAACGAGATGATCTTGCTGGACCGGGCGGCGCCTCTATCGGGCGCGCCTCAAAATTCGTTGGCAGAGGGGGCGGCCCACGATTTAGACGTGCGGCTAGGCGCCCTGACCAGCTTGGAAGACCGTATCCGCGCGATCGCCTCTGCCATTCCAGGCCGGGTCGCCTTTTCGTCCAGCCTCGGCATTGAGGATCAAGCGATCACCCACGCGATCGCCACGGCCGCAGCCCCGATCGATATTTTTACACTCGATACCGGCCGCCACTTTCCAGAAACCTACGATACCCTGTTTGAAACCGAAGCGCGGTACGGCCGCAAAATTCGCATCGTCTTCCCAGACTCAGCCGAAGTCGAAAACCTCGTGCAAAACGATGGGGTCTATGGATTTCGCTATTCCGTCGAGAGCCGCAAGGATTGCTGCGGCGTGCGCAAGGTCAACCCACTGAACAAGGCGCTCGAAGGTGCCGCCGGTTGGATAACAGGTTTAAGACGCGAACAATCGGCCGGCCGCTCGCACGTGCCTTTCGCCGCTTACGACAACGTCCAGCACCTGATGAAACTGAATCCTATTGCTGATTGGTCGTTGGACCAGCTGGAAGCCTACATCGCAGCCCATAAAATCCCGATCAACGCCTTGCATACTCAGGGCTACCCGTCGATCGGCTGCCAGCCGTGCACCCGGGCTATCCGCCCCGGCGAAGATATTCGTGCTGGCCGGTGGTGGTGGGAAAACGAAGGCGGTAAAGAGTGCGGTCTGCACGATCGCGCCGGCACCGCGTCAGACACTAATCACGAACAACCCAACGCCAACGAAAACGCAGTCAAAGGATAACGCGGCATGACCGCATCGCCATCGCATCTCGACCTCCTCGAGGCTGAGAGCATCCACATTTTCCGCGAAGCTGCAGCCCAGTTTCGCAAGCCCGTGCTGATGTACTCGATCGGCAAGGATTCGACGGTGTTGCTGCATCTCGCTCGCAAGGCATTTTTCCCGCAGAAGATGCCGTTTCCGATGCTCCACATCGATACCACGTGGAAATTCCACGACATGATTACCTTCCGCGATAAGACGGCGAAGGATTTCGGTCTCGACCTGATCGTCTACACCAACCAGGATGGCTTGAATCGCGGTGTCAACCCGATCGATCACGCCCCGTCTATTCACACAGATGTCTTGAAAACCCAGGCCCTCAAGCAAGCGCTCGACAAATACGGGTTTGACGCGGCATTCGGTGGCGCCCGCCGTGACGAAGAAGCGAGCCGGGCGAAAGAGCGCGTGTTCTCGTTCCGCGCGGCGGGCCATCGCTGGGACCCGCGCAAACAGCGCCCCGAGATGTGGCGCTTGCTGAACGGACGTCTTGGCACCGGCGAATCCGTGCGCGTGTTCCCGATGTCGAACTGGACCGAGAAGGACGTCTGGCGCTACATCCTGCGCGAGAAACTCGACGTCGTGCCGCTTTATTTCGCCGCCGATCGCCCGACGATCCTACGTGATGGCCAAATCTTGATGCAGGACGATGCACGCCTCCAGCCCAAAGCTGGCGAAGAGGTCAAGACGCGCCGCATCAGGTTCAGGACACTGGGTGACTACCCGCTAACGGGCGCTGTTGAATCTGACGCGACCGACATCGAAGCCGTGGTAGCTGAAACGCTGAATGCGCAAACGTCAGAACGGACCGGTCGGCTAATCGACCACGACCAGGCTGGTGCCATGGAAAAGAAGAAGCAGGAAGGCTATTTCTGATGACGACAAGCCAAGCAATCAGAAAGTCCGGCGCGACGCCCGCACCCGCCAAGGCCGTCGTGCCCTTGCGTGAATTGAACGGCATCGTCCACCTGTTGACGTGCGGCTCCGTCGATGATGGAAAATCGACGTTGATCGGCCGGCTGTTGTGGGACGCCTCCGACCTCTATGAAGACCAGCGCGAGAACGTTCGCAAATCCGGCCGCAAGGCAGCCGACAGCGACCTTCCCGATTATTCGATGCTGCTCGACGGCCTCGTCGCCGAACGCGAGCAAGGCATCACGATCGACATCGCGTGGAAATATTTCGACACCGAAACGCGCCGCTTCGTCATCATCGACAGTCCCGGCCATGAACAATACACGCGCAACATGGCATCCGGCGCATCGCACGCCGACGTCGCCATCCTTCTGGTCGACGCGCGCGCTGGCGTCAAAAAACAAACCAAGCGGCACGCCGCAAT
>JANOCZ010000277.1:0-4733 GCA_031412455.1 Hyphomicrobium sp.
GGCCCTTGCCCAAGCCGCCGATTGCCGGATTGCACGACATTTCCCCGATCGTTGCGGCCTTGTGGGTGATGAGCACGGTTTTGGCGCCCATGCGTGCGGATGCGGCCGCGGCTTCACAGCCGGCGTGCCCGCCGCCGACAACGATGACGTCGTAGGTTGAGTGCTTCATGTTTTGCCTGACGGCATAGGTCAATCGTCCGCTTGAGTTTCGCGTGCAATGTAGCTGAGGCGCGATTGAACGCAAAGCGACGTGGGGTCCGCGCGCATAGAACTCGTCGCACGCCCCCTCACCCCGACCCTCTCCCAAGGGAGAGGGAGAAGTGAAGTTTCACGTGAATCATCGAGCGCGCGTTTAACCAACGCGGCAATTGCCCGGCCGAAACGCGGAACGGAGGCATGCATCGGCGGTTGTTTTATGAGATGCTGAGTTTAGTTCGATGCGCGCTGGTTCGGTGCGGTGTTTGCGTGAGGGTCGTATGAAGGCGATGGTCTCCAAGTCACTTTGGCTCGTGGTTGCGGCGTCGGTGTCGGCGGCGATGGCCGGTTCGGCAACGGCGGCAGAGTTTTTCCATCGGCCCGATAATCACGGCGAGCGGGTTCACGCCGCTGTCGAGCGCATCAAAAACCGGCCGAAGGTTTCGCACCATTCGCACAAGGGTCATGCCAACAAGGTGCGTTACGGCAAACGCGGCTCGGGCGTCGGCTATTACCGGAAAGGGCCGGAACACGGCTACGGCTTCCGCTTCGCGACATATCGCGGCGATCCATTCGGCAAAAGTGACTATTGGGATCGCAACGGCTGCTATTACCAGCACGGCCACAATTATTGCCTGAATTTCACGCCGCCAAAGGGTTTTCCGCGGACGAAAGAGCGCCGGAACTAGCAGCGGGAGCCGGCCGAAAGGTAAACGCCCGGGGTCGCGGGGTCAGCGGCTCGCAGCGCGGTGCTTTTCGATCGCTTCTGGCTCTTCGTCGTCGATGTCCTTCATGGACGTACGGGCATTGGCGTCGGCCTTCAACAGCTCATCCAGTTTGGCGTGCAGCGCCTGTGTATCGCGGTGCGTGGCGCGCTGGATCAACACCGTCATGAACAGCGTCGCGATGGTCGCGATCGCGTGCCAATCGAACGTCTGCGGCTCGACTTGCCACCAGGCGACGACGAAGACCGCAATCACGACGAACGCCACCGGGTGGCCGGTCAGCAGTCCGAGTTTGGTCATGAATTTGCGGAGCATGAGGCGGGCTACCGGGCAGCGTTGGGCGAACCACGATTGGTTCATTGGCGGGGTTCAAGCTTAGCGCGTGATTGGGAAAAGAGTTCCGGATTGGCCGCCGATCCGCGGTCTGGCGAGCACTGTTTCACGTGAATCCTTGCTCGAATCCGTTTCACGTGAATCAATCTCAAACAGCGGGTAATTTCAAAAATAAAACGGCCCCTGAGCGGGGCCGCTTTGATTGGCTGCTACCTGAAAGGCCAGCGACACTCGATTATCGCCGGAAGCGGGAGATTTCATCCTGTTGCGGCCCCGTGCGATTGCCGGCTTGCCGAGCTATGTCGTCGGCCGCAGCTTCTATTTTGGGCTGGGCCGCAATAGCTTTTTGTCGCCAATCCTGCAGAACTTGAGCCGCGGTATCTCGACCCCCGAGTCCGAAGGCCAAACCGACGGCTAGCGCCACTGAGCCAACGATCGCCATGAACAACGTGTTGACCAAGGTTTCGGCAATACCAATTTGATTGACCGCGACGACGATCGCAAAGGCCCAGACAGCGACTTTAGAAATGGTCGAAAGCGTGTCCGGGTTGCCCAGCCCAGACCGGGCGGCAGCGCCCCGGACCAGGCCAGAGAACGCATTCGCTGCTAGGCCGCCCAGCACCAGCACGACTAGAGCCACAACAAGATTAGGCAACCAAAGCAGCATCTGACGCAGCACGTCGGATACAGCGGGCAGGCCGAGGGCGTCGAATGCAACAACTAGTGCCAAGAGGCGTACGAACCACTTCGTAATCAAAGCTATGAAGCCGGCTGAATCGGTCTGCGCTCCGGTGTTCTGTACGAAATCGGAAAAGCCCGATTTTTGGGCCAATTCGTTAAAGCGGACCGTGCGCAGGAGCGCAGCCACTCCTTTGGCGATCAATCCCGCTAAGAACCAGCCGACAACGAGAATAATAACGAAGCCGATTAATTTGGGAATCGCGGCGAGAAATACCGCCATTGCCTGACTAACCGACGACATCATGGCGTCGCCCCAGTTTTCGAAATCCACCGGCATAGCTGTACTACTCCAAAGACCCTTGAACTGGCCGAACAGCAAAACTGTAGGAAAGTTCCGTGATTTGGCAGCTGGCAACCATCGAGCCACGACCGACCTTATGGTCGAGCGGGCGCGCTATTTGCCGATGCAGAAGCTGCTGAAAATTTGGTCGAGGACATCCTCGACGTCCACGCGGCCGGTGATGCGGCCCAGCGCGTGCGCGGCTTGGCGGACGTCTTCGGCCCGCAGCTCAAGCGACGCTGCATCGCCTGAGAGAAATGCATCGAGGGCGCCGGCCGCTGTTTCTAGGTGGTGGCGATGGCGCGTGTGGGTGAGGGCTGGGGCTTCGGTTGCCAACGACAGGCGCTCGCGGGCGATGCCGGCAATGGTTTGAATGAGCGTGTCGAGGCCCTCGCCGGTTTTGGTAGAAATTGCGAGGGGGGCCTGGTTGGTTGGGGACTTGAGCGACCCCCTCACCTCGACCTTCTTCCCTAGGGGAGACGGGGAAGGGGAATCGAGATCGGACTTGGTGGCGATTAGCAAGCACGTTTCACGTGAAATTATTTCTGGGGGTGGCTCTTTGGACTCGCTCAGCCAGAGCGTCAGGTCCGACTCGTGAGCGGCGGCAAGGCTGCGGCGGATGCCTTCGCGTTCGACGGCGGCTTCCGTTTCGCGAATTCCTGCGGTGTCGGAGATGATCACCGGGTAGCCGTCGAGGTCGAGACGGACTTCGACCACGTCGCGGGTCGTGCCGGCTTCCGACGAGACGATTGCGGCGTCGCGGCGGGCGAGCGAATTCAGCAAGCTCGATTTGCCGGCGTTCGGCGGGCCGAGTAACGCGACCTTGAATCCCTCGCGCAGGATCTCGCCGCGGTGGCCATCATCGAGGTGGGCGCGGATGGCGGCGCGGAGGGGGGCGGCTTGTTCCAGCGCCAGATTGAACGACGCGTCGGAAACATCGCCCTCGTCGGAGAAGTCGATGGCGGCTTCCGTCAGGGCGGCGATCTGGATTAGTCGCGTCCGCCAGCCCTCATAGAGCGTTGAGAGCGCGCCGCCGGACCGTAGGGCTGATCGGCGCTGGGCTTCAGTTTCGGCGTCGATCAGATCGGCAAGAGCTTCGGCTTCGACAAGGTCGAGCTTGCCATTGTTGAAGGCGCGGCGGGCGAACTCACCTGGTTCCGCCATCCGGCAGCCGGGTATGCTGGCGAGTGCGTCCAAGGTCGCGCGGATGACGGCCCGGCCGCCGTGAATCTGGAACTCGACAACGTCCTCGCCGGTTTCACTTGCAGGTCCGGCAAAGAAGATCACCACTGCCATGTCCAGCAATGCGCGGGTCTGGGGGTGGATGATGCGCCGAAAGCCAGCTCGCCGGTCCAGGACCTCGGGCGCCGACATCAGGCTCATGACCTGGCGCGCTTGGGGTCCAGAAATTCTGATCACCGCGATGCCGGCTTTACCGGCGCCGCTCGACAACGCAAAGATCGTAGGCTTGTCTGACATAACCTTCGCGTAGCGGTCGCTGCCTGATATCGCAACTTATTCCAATCGAGCCGAGCATGTCCGAAAACCTCCTGCATCTTGAAACCAGCCCATACCTGCTGCAGCACAAGGACAACCCTGTGCACTGGCGGGCGTGGGGTCCGGACGCGCTGGCCGAGGCGAAGCAGACGGGCAAGCCGATCCTGCTGTCGGTTGGGTACGCAGCGTGCCACTGGTGTCACGTGATGGCGCATGAGAGTTTCGAGGATGACGCGACGGCCGACGTCATGAACAACCTCTACGTCAACATCAAAGTCGATCGGGAAGAGCGACCCGACATCGACGCGATCTACATGGGCGCGCTGCACAAGCTCGGCGAGCAAGGCGGTTGGCCGCTAACGATGTTCCTCGACAGCGACGCGCGACCTTTCTGGGGCGGCACGTATTTTCCGAAAGACGCGCGCTACGGCCGGCCGGCGTTCGTGACCGTGTTGCTGCGCATCGCCGAAGCCTATCAAAACCAGCCGGACAACGTCGCCAACAACGCCGCCGCGATACTGCAATCTCTCGCCGAGCAGGCGCCGGCGCGTGACGGCGGCTTGCCGAACGAGGCGACGGTCGCCGATCTCGTCACGCGCATCGCCCGCGCCGTCGATCCGGTGCATGGCGGCCTCTCGGGCGCGCCGAAGTTTCCGCAGTGGAACGTGTTCTGGCTGCTGTGGCGCGGGGCAATCCGCTTCGCCGATGACGACGCCAAACGCGCCGTGACGACGACGCTGACGAACATCTGCCAGGGTGGCATCTACGATCACTTGGGCGGCGGCTTCGCGCGGTATTCGGTGGATGAATACTGGCTGATCCCGCACTTCGAGAAGATGCTGTACGACAACGCGCTGCTGATCGACCTGCTGACGGAAGTCTGGCGGGAAACGCAGAACCCGTTATACGCGGCGCGCATTTCCGAAACCGTCGATTGGCTGTCGCGCGAAATGATCGCCGAG
>JANOCZ010000278.1:0-5867 GCA_031412455.1 Hyphomicrobium sp.
CACGCGCGTCGCGACCGTCGTCGCAGAGCCGCTCGAGCGCGGTTTCGGCATGACACTCGGTAACGCCCTGCGCCGTGTACTGCTGTCGTCGCTTCAAGGCGCCGCCATTAAGACCGTCCAGATCGACGGCGTCCTGCATGAATTCTCGTCTGTCGCCGGCGTTCGCGAAGACGTGACGAACATCATTCTGAACATTAAGGAAATCGCGCTGCGCATCCATTCCGATGGCGTCAAGCGTATGGTCCTGAAGAAGGAAGGCGCGGGCCCCGTTCGCGCCGGCGATATCGAAGGCTCCTCCGACGTCGAAGTCTTGAATCCCGATCACGTCATTTGCCATCTCGACCAGGGCGCGTCGATCCGCATGGAATTCACCGCCGATATGGGCAAGGGCTATGTGCCCGCCGACCGCAACCGTCCGGACGACGCGCCGATCGGGCTGATACCGGTGGACAGCTTGTACGGTCCGGTCAAGAAGGTGTCGTACAAGGTCGAGAATACCCGCGAGGGCCAGATCCTCGATTACGATAAGCTGACGATGACGGTGGAGACCGATGGCTCGGTGCGTGCCGAAGATGCGGTCGCGCTCGCCGCCCGCATCCTGCAAGATCAGCTCGCCGTCTTCATCAACTTCGAAGAACCCAAGAAGGCGCAGGAAGAGCAGCGCCACCCGGAACTCGCGTTCAACGCCGCCCTGCTCAAGAAGGTCGACGAACTCGAATTGTCGGTGCGCTCTGCCAACTGTTTGAAGAATGACAACATCGTCTATATCGGCGACCTGATTCAGAAGTCGGAAGCAGAAATGCTGCGCACGCCGAACTTCGGCCGCAAGTCGCTCAACGAGATCAAGGAAGTTCTGGCCACGATGGGTCTCCATCTCGGCATGGAAGTTCCCAACTGGCCACCCGACAACATCGACGAACTCGCCAAGCGCTTCGAAGACCAATACTGAAGTTAGGTTTTAGGGACGGGGGACTAGGGATCAAATCTTCCCTCATCCCTAATCCCTAATCTCTCACTACAAGGCGAGGCCATAGAACCTCCCATCACCAAACAAACACTCCAAAAGGAAAACGAAAAATGCGTCACGGAAAATTGGGCCGCCGCTTTGGCCGCGCCGTTGGTCACCGCCAAGCAATGTTCTCGAACATGGCCGCAGCCCTGATCAAACACGAACAGATCGTCACCACTCTGCCGAAGGCCAAAGACCTGAAGCGCGTCGTTGACAAGTACATCACGCTGGCCAAGCGCGGCGACTTGAACTCGCGCCGCATCGCCGCCGCCCGTCTGCGTGACGAGGACATGGTCAAGAAATTGTTCGATGTGCTGGGTCCGCGCTACGCGACCCGCTCGGGCGGCTACACCCGCGTTCTCAAAGCCGGCTTCCGCTACGGCGACAGCTCGCCGCGCGCCGTGATCGAACTCGTCGAGCGCGACGTGTCGGTCAAGGGCCGCGACGACAAAGCTCGCCACGAGGAAGCGCTGAAGGCTCAGGCAGACAGCGCCTGATAAGGCAACGCGTCCGGCAAACACTTCGATTTGCCAAAGAAAAACTCCAGGTCGCGCGGGAAATCTGTCGCGACCTAGACACCTCGCATCGAAACACCTTCATTTCGCGCCGCCCGCAAGCCATAATGCGGGGCTATTCGTGTTTGGTTTCGAGGGCAGGTTGACGCTGACCATGCAAGCGCGCTCTTCAATTCTGAAAGCCATGCTGTGCGCAGCCGTGCTGGGCTGGCTTGCGTTGCCCAGCCGAACTGCAACAGGCCAACCCGCACCTGCTCAAACTCCGGCAGACCAAGCTCCCGCAGCTGGCGAAGCTTTGACCACTGAAACACCAGCGCCTCTTCCCAAATCGGAAGAAGCCGCGCACCAGCTGCTCCAAGGCAATGCAACCCAGGCGATCGCCCATTATACCGAATCCCTCAAGGACACGGGATTGGCCAATGACCGGCGCGCCGCACTTTTAAACGACCGCGCGGTCGCTTACGTCCGCACCGGCCAGCCCAAGCTCGCGCTTGAGGACTATAATCGCGCCGTCCAGATTTTTGCCGAGTATCCCGCCGCCTACAATAATCGCGGCAATCTGCTCGTCACCCTCAGTCAGCCCAACGAAGCCATGAAAGACTTCGACCGCGCTATTCTACTCGCGCCAGGATACGCGGCTGCGTATTCCAACCGCGCCAACGCCCGCCTGAAACTCGGCGAGCAGGCAGCCGCGCTTGCAGACTTCACCAAGGCGATTGAGCTGATGCCGCAAAGCGCGCCACCGCTGTCGGGCCGTGGCCTCGCCCATCTGATGACGGGCAAACCGCACGCCGCGATCCGCGATTTCTCACGCGCCGTCAACGCCGATGCCCGCTTTGCCTCCGCCTATCGCAACCGCGCCGAAGCCCGCATCAGCGTCGCCCAGAATGATGAAGCGATCGAGGACCTGTCGCGCGCCATCGCCTTCGACGTCAACAATGCTGAAATCTACGTCGTCCGCGGCTACGCCTATCTGGCAACCAGCAACGCGCCGTCCGCGATCAAGGATTTCTCGCGCGCCATTGAACTCGACCAGCGTTCCGTCGCAGCCTACCAAGCCCGCGGCCTCGCCAACGGCATCGCCGAGGCCTACGAGGAAGCCTACGCCGATCTCAATCGCGCCATTGAATTGGAACCGCGCTCGGCGACGTCATTCGCCTACCGCGCCTTCGTCTATAAACAGAACGCGCAACCCGATGTCGGCCAGCGCGACGTCGAGTCCGCCGTCAAACTCGACCCGAACGCTGCGCAGACGATCTGGGCGCGCGCGGAAATCGCTGAAGCGCGCGGTCAACCAGAAGCAGCCATCGCCGATTTTCAAAAGGCACTGGCCGTCGATCCGGGTTGGCGGCTTGCATCCGAAGGTTTGAAGCGTTTGGGTGCAACAAGCAACGCTGCCGAAGATGTAGAGATGAATGGCCTTGGCGTTGACGATTGGAAAGTCGTGCAGCGCGGCCAATCGTATTTTGCGATCAGCGACAACTATCCCCAGCTGCGTATTCCGCTCGAAATGATGGGCGAAGGGAAACCGCAACTCTTGGCTTGGGAACTGAAGACGCCGCCGCACAAAGGCTATGGCGTGCTGCGTTTTTCCGGCGGTAAGGTCGCAACCAAGACTGGCCCCGAAGAAACGGAATTGGCGGCCATCATCGATATCGAAAGCGCCCGCGTTCTGGCGATACAACCGCATCGTCAAGGCGTTCGCGTCGCCGCTTGGACCTGGGAGGAAGACCGCGTCCAGATCGCCAGCGTTGATGGTGTCACTGACGAATTTGCGGTCCGCTCAGCGAAAGCGCGCGAAACACCCGTCGCCGCACAGCCAGCACCCGACCGGCCGCGACGCACGGCTCAAGGCGCATCGAAGCCGTCGACGTGGGCGCCGTGGGACCAGCCGATGGGCACCCCCAAAAGCGAACGCAGGGAGCAGCGTCGGACATCCCAAAAACCCAAGACCCTGTTTGAGCTGCTGTTTAATTGACCGTACGCGACTGTTCTGGCTCACGTCATCGATTTGGACAGAACGGATCCGGCAAGCGCGCTGCGTTTGATCTTGCCGTTGGCCGTACGCGGCAATTGCGCGACGATGAAAACCTCGCGCGGAAGTTTGTAATCAGCAAGCTGCTCTCGCGCAAACGCCTTGAGGCGATCGACGTCGATCGCTGAGCCGGCTGCCTCGACGACGAACGCGGCAATGATCGACACGTCGTCCCGCACCTGGATTTCGCTGCACGCGACTTCCGCCACGCCGGGATACAACGCCAACGCGGCCTCGATCTCTTGCGGCGAAACGCGGTAGCCGAATGCATTCATCACGTCGTTGGCGCGCCCCAGATGGGTGACGTAGCCCTCTTCGTCCATGACGCAGATATCGCCGCCGATGAACCAATCGCCGCGCATCACGTCCAGCGTTTCGTCCTCGCGGTTCCAGTAGCGCAGCATGAGGCCGGGATCGGAGCGATGCACAGCGATCAACCCCTCGTTGCCAGCAGAAAGTGGAGTGGTCCCACCATCGACCGGCAGAATTGCCACGCGCCGTCCAGGCTGCGGCCGGCCGGTCGTACCGAGCTTGTGTGGCGCGCCGGGGCACGAGGAAACATAAGTCGAGATCTCGCTCATGCCGAGCGCCTCATAGAGCGGCGTTCCCGTGCGCTGCTCCCAAGCCTCGAACAGATCCGACGGCGGCCGCTCGCCGGCAACCAAACCGTGCCGCAAGGCCCCGACATCAATCGGCCCCGGCGGCGCATACTTCAGAATTTGCCGGATCAAGCTCGGCACAGCCGCAAACAGCGTCGCGCCCGTTTTTGCGATCAGCCCCGGCCATATCTCTGATGACTTCTCGCCGGTGAAAATAATACTCGTCGCGCCATTCGCCCACGGATCGATGAGCCCGGTGCCCAACGTGTAGGTCCAGTTGAATGCGCCGGCGTGCAGCATGCGGTCAGCCGCGGAAATGCCGTACCAGCCCTGATATGTCGGCGCGCGCCCGACCGCGACCCGGTGTGCGTGAAGCACGCCTTTGGGCCGCGCCGTCGTGCCCGAGGTATAGATCAGATACGCTGGATCATCGCGCCGGGTATCGGCGTAAGTACCCCGATCACGGTGCGCCATCATCGCTCGCAGATCATCTTCGCTCAGCACATCGACGTGAGCCGGAATCTCGCCGCGCGGCAATCCCTCGGCGAGCGCCACGGCGCGTGCCCCGCTATCTGCTAGCAAAAATTCTGCCTCCGCCGCAGTCAACAGGCTCGACGCCGGCAGCGCGATAAGTCCAGCCGCGATCGCCGCAAAAAATGTGATCGGAAACGTGCTCGTATTGTCGAGGCGGATCAAGAGCCGGTCACCGGGCTGCAAGCCACGGTCGCGCAAGGCGGCGGCGACGCGAAGTACGGCATCTTCGAGTTCAGCGAACGTCCACGTCTCGGTCGGCTGGCTTCTTTCAGCGTCGGCGATGACCAACAGCGCTGGCTTGTCCGGCGTCAGCTCCGCTGCAACGCCGACACTGTAGCGCGCCATGTTGAACGGCGCGTCCGCACCATCATCGCGTCCCTCGCTCATTTGGGCTCCTCGACCCACCAGCTATCCAATGCGTAGCCAAACACCGGCGTCTTGTCGGGATGCTTGACGCGCGCCCAGTGGGCGACCCATTGGTTGGGCACGTAAAATAGCGGAATAGCATAATTACCAGACAGGAGGACACGATCTAGGGCCCGCACCGCCGATACGAATTCTTCCTTCGTTTTGGCCTTCAGCATCGCGCCGATCATGGCGTCGGCAGCCGGATTTTGAACGCCCGCGAAATTGTACGATCCCTTGGTCACGGCGGTCGAAGCCGACCAGCGAAACAGCTGCTCGTTGCCCGGCGATAGCGAGGCGTTCCACGTGTTCTGGATCATGTCGTAGTCGTAGCTCGATATCCGCTCTTGATATTGCGCGCTATCGACAACTCGAACGCGTGCCCTGATGCCGAGCGGCTCGAGCGCCCGCGCATAGCTAAGCAGCAACGCTTCCTGCGCGTTGTTGTTGGCTAAGATCTCAAAACTTAGCGGCACCCCGGTCGTCTCGTTGACGAGT
Organism: Hyphomicrobium sp.; assembly: GCA_031412455.1. Classification (GTDB taxonomy): domain Bacteria; phylum Pseudomonadota; class Alphaproteobacteria; order Rhizobiales; family Hyphomicrobiaceae; genus Hyphomicrobium_B. The sequence continues at coordinate 5,596 of JANOCZ010000278.1, forward strand.
TTACCGACCCGCAAAACATACCCGGCCTCCGCCAGTTTCGCGAACGCCAGCCGCTGCACCGCTCTATTTTGCCCGCTGCCGTCGCTGACCGGAAAGACGTGCGAGCCGTCAAAAACTTCAGGCCGCACCGCGCCGGGATAGGGTGCCAGCAGCGCGCGTTCGGTCTCGTCTGCAGGCTTGCCAGCCGACGACAAATAGGATCGTTCGAAATAACTCTGCGTGCGCTTGAACAGCCCGTTGTAAAGCGTCCGATTGATCGTCTCGAAATCAAG
>JANOCZ010000279.1:0-3311 GCA_031412455.1 Hyphomicrobium sp.
GTCACGCAGCAAACCGGCAGCCAGCGCATCGGCATGTCGGCGGTGTTGGCATTCCTGATCGTCGGCATCGTCATGATGCTGTTCGTGAAGCCGGTGAGAAATGCTTAATGACTTATCCCCGCGCTTAAGGTTGACCTCAAGACGAAGTAGCGTGACGCTCCAAGTGGTGTATCTTGATATCGTGGGCAACGCTTCTTCGAGGACAGCACCCGGTTCCGATTTTAGTGCCGGAAGTGGCGCATGCCGGTGAAAACCATTGCGAGCCCCCGCTCGTCGGCAGCCTTAATCACCTCGTCATCACGCATCGATCCGCCCGGCTGAATGACCGCGGTCGCGCCAGCCTCCGCCGCCGTCAGCAATCCATCGGCGAACGGGAAGAACGCGTCCGACGCAACAACCGAGCCGCGCGTCTCAGGCTCGGCAAAGCCCGCTGCCTGCGCCGCGTCCTTGGCCTTCAAAGCGGCGATCCGCGCCGAGTCGATCCGGCTCATCTGCCCAGCCCCGATGCCGACCGTCGCGCCGTCTTTTGCATAGACGATCGCATTCGACTTGACGTGCTTAGCAACCCGAAAGGCAAATTTCATATCCGCCAGCTCTTGCTCCGTCGGCGGCCGCTTCGTCACGACTTTGAGATCGAGATCATCGACAACGCCGCGATCACGCGATTGCACCAGCAGCCCGCCTGAGATCGATCGCACCATAAGCCCCGGCGCTTTGGCGTCCGCCAATCCGCCGGTCAAAAGCAGGCGCAAGTTCTTCTTACTCGCGAGGATAGCCCGCGCGTCCGCCGTGGCATCGGGCGCGATGATCACTTCCGTGAACACCCGCGCGATCTCTTCAGCAGCCGCTGCATCGAGTATCTGATTAAGCGCGACGATACCGCCGAACGCGCTGACGGAATCGCAACGCAGTGCGCGGCGGTAGGCGTCTTGAAGATCAGCGCCGATCGCGACGCCACACGGATTAGCGTGTTTGATGATCGCGACTGCCGGCGCCGATGCTGGAAATTCGCACACGAGTTCGAACGCCGCGTCGGTATCGTTGATGTTGTTGTAGGAGAGTTCTTTGCCCTGAACCTGCGTCGCGGTGGCAACCCCGAAGCGATGACAATCCGTGACGTACATGGCGGCGGATTGATGTGGATTCTCGCCGTACCGCAGCGCCTGCCCAAGTCGTCCGCCAAACGCCCGCCACTCAGGCGCCTCGGTCTCATTTTGATTTGCAAACCAATTGCTGATCGCCGCGTCGTAAGCGGCGGTCCGGGCATAAGCCTTCGCCGCGAGTCTCCGGCGCAACGCCAGCGTGGTCGCGCCGCCATTCGATCGGATCTCGTCAATCACCCTCGCATAGTCCGACGGCTCCACGACCACCGTGACGCTGTCGTGATTTTTGGCAGCGCCACGGATCATGGCCGGTCCGCCGACATCGATATTCTCGATACAATCGTCAGCCGATGCGCCCTTCGCCACCGTAGCTTCGAACGGATAAAGATTGACGACCAGCAGATCGATCGCCTCGATGCCGTGCTCAGCGGACGCCTTGTCGTGATCGACATTGCCGCGAATCGCGAGCAGCCCGCCATGCACCTTTGGATGCAGCGTCTTCACGCGACCGTCCATCATCTCGGGAAAGCCGGTAAGTTCGGCAACGTCCACAACCGGCAATCCAGCAGCCTTGAGCGCCGCCGACGTCCCGCCCGTCGAAACCAAAGCCACGCCAGCGTTGTGAAGCGCGGCGGCGAACTCGGTGAGACCCGTTTTGTCAGACACCGACAACAACGCGCGGCGAATTTTGTGATGAGCCATCTTTTCCCCTGCGGCCACGAGCGGCAATCCGGCGATAACCCGGTCAACTATGCGTCACGCCGTTAACATGATCGATGCATGCTGCAAATACTGCGGTTACGGAACGCGCGTATCTGACGCTTCCGATGCGCCAGCGCCGGATGGTCAAACGCTGTCGGGCGCCGCCTCGAGCCGCCAGCTGACCTCGGTCTGGCCAAAAGTGGCTCCGCGCAAGACGATTTGCAGCGCCGGGCGCGCGCCAGCGCTATCGACGAAATACAAACCATCTTCGATGGAAAGATCAGCCCCATCAGCAAAGAAGGTCCAGATCTGGCCATCCTGCAAGCGAATACGGCACGTACCGCGCTCAGTCATTCGTTCACAGCGGCAATCGGGATGCAGGTGGAAATGGATCGCGAACGGCAAATCAGCTTTGAGCCGCAACGATCCCTCCGGCGGCTCGAGTCTCTCCAGGCCATCCAACTGACGCCCATTGCGCGACAGCGACAACCGCCTGAAGTGCATCAAACCGTAGCGCTGCACATACCCGTCGTGGCTGGCCGCCAGCACCGCCGTCCCGCCTTCGTCGCTGAGCCGCGCACCGACAAAATCCGGGCCGCGTATTGGCAACCCACCGACAATCGCCTCGAGCTTTGCGTGACGCACAAGCCGCGACGACGAAGTCTCAGCCAAGCACAATGTGTTGTGGGACGCCGTCGACCGCGCAACGGAAGCCCAATCGCGATCGGCAGGCCCGGGATAACCACCATTGACGAAAATCAACCGCGCCTTCGACGTCATCTCAAACGACAACGCGCAGCTTGCGCTTCGATTGCCACCTCGAGTGCTGGCGGCGACCCGATATCGGCAATGACGATCGTATCTTGGCGCTCGAGACGAGCGTACCCAGACGCATCCGCCGAGCCGACGGCGTCAAGTTCGCCGCCTGAATAACCGAGCACCGTTGCGAGGCCCGCGGGCGAGCCCGTGCTGACCCCGTTGAAGCGCGCCAGCATCCCATCGCCCAAACGCATGAAACGCAAAAACGCCAGCGCCTTTTTGACGGCCTCGGCAATCTCTTCCGGCGCCTGCTTCCCGCGCGCCTGGAAGCATTGCCCCAATGGTAGGAGATCGAGAATGAGATCGGCGAGCACGGACGGATTGCGGCTGACATGACCGCCGTCGTCTAGGATCTGGCGTCGCAATTCACTGATCAATGCCGCCTCGGCTTCTTTGATCAGACGGTCGTGTCCCGCAACCGCGAGATCAGCAAGCACCAGCGCGATGAGGCTGACCATCCGCGGCAGCCCATCAGGTGCATTCCGCCAGGTGGCGTTGAGCACGGCAACCTGCTCACCCACACTCGACATGATCGCCGTGTAGGTTCGCGCATCGGTGCCTTCGAGCAGCATATTCGCCTGCGCGATCCACGACATGAGGCGCCGCCCGACGACCGCCGGCTCGAACGCGACGCCGCGTGAATTCTTATTGAGCTTGATCCATTCGAGCACGAGCTGGCGGGCTTTG
>JANOCZ010000280.1:0-19898 GCA_031412455.1 Hyphomicrobium sp.
ACGCGGCGGTGATCAAGGACCGCTCGCGGGCATCCCAGTCGGCATTAAGGACATCATCGACACCGCCGATTACTTGACTGAGAACGGCACGCAGGTGTTCGCCGGCCGCCAGCCCGCGCACGACGCGAGCGTCGTCTCGCAGTTGAAGCGCGCTGGCGCTATCATAATGGGTAAGACCGTCACGACCGAACTCGCTTTTTTCGGCCCCGGGAAAACCAAAAATCCCCACAACCCCGCACATACTCCCGGCGGCTCGTCGTCGGGCTCGGCCGCAGCCGTCGCCGATTACCAAGTTCCACTCGCGCTTGGCACGCAAACGGCGGGCTCGATCATCAGGCCGGCTTCCTACTGCGGCGTGATCGGCTTTAAACCGACCTTTGGATGGATATCGCGCCACGGCGTCCTGCCTCAATCGCGACCTCTCGACACCGTCGGCGGTTACGCCCGCTCGGTTGACGATATTGCCTTACTCGTCGATGCGATAAGTGCACCCGACATCAACGACTCCGACATGATCGGCGAACCCAGGCCCTCACTCGTCGCAGCTCTCGGCGAAATGTGGCCGCGGCCTCCGCGCATAGCCTTCGTGAGGTCACCCGCGTGGCCCCAAGCTGACATCAATGCGCGCCACGCCTATGAAACTTTCGCGGCCAGCATCGGTGATCGCGCCGAGGTCGTCGATATAGATCTGCCAGTGGAGTTCGATGGTAGCCTGCGCTTGCAGCAGATCGTTCAATTCTCAGACATCGCTCGCAATTACGGACCCATCGCCGACGCGAACCCCGCCGTCGTCTCGACCAAACTGAAGGAAATCATCGCCGAGGGCCGCAGATTTTCGAGCGCCGATATTGCAGCTGCCCTCGCCGAGCGCGAACCGCTCTACGAAACGCTCCACGCAATGCTGGCAGACTATGACGCGATCCTGACGCCGTCGGCCCCCGGCGTGGCACTAACCGGGCTTAGCTCGACCGGCAGTCCGATGTTCAATGCACTGTGGACGTATCTCGGCATGCCCTGCATCTCGCTGCCGCTGCTGAAAATCGGCAACCTTCCATTGGGCATCCAACTCGTCGGTTGGCGCAGCCGAGACGGCGATCTGCTGCGCGTTGCGAAATGGATGATGCAGTCCTCAGCCTAGAACGTAACACTCGGTTAACACAAATTTATCCTTTCTAAACCATCTTGCTGTCACCGCGCGCGGCGACAACCCTTGTTCGTGCCGGAATGTAATTGCGTAAAACGAGGGACTGTTGATGTTAGAGTTGCGCGCGCCTCGCGCCCCGTTGATCGGCCCAAAATTACCGGTGATCGTCGCGGCGCTCTTTCTTTCCACGCTCACTGGCACTGTCCAAGCCAATCCTCTCGCACCGATCTGGACTGGCGCCTATCTCGGCGTCCACGGTGGCGCCAAATGGTCGGATGTCGATACGGATTTCTCCTCGACGTTCAGCGCAACCGACGTCACGGGCGGCGGCCACGCGGGCTACAACATCGGACTGGGTGCGCTCGTCATCGGCATCGAGGGCGATGCAAGCCTCGATAGCGCGCGCTATGGCTTCACCTCGCTCGACGGCGGCACCGGCACATTTGAAACCGATTGGAGCGGCTCGATCCGCGGTCGCATTGGCATGCCGATTGGCCCGGCATTGCTCTACGCGACAGCCGGTTACGCCTGGACCGAAGCAACTTTGAACGAGATGACGTCGACTGGCGCGTCATTCTCATCGAGCCACACCTTCAACGGCGTTGTCTATGGGCTCGGCGCTGAAGCCTACGTCTTGCCAAATCTTTCGCTGCGCCTCGAAGCACTGCGCTACGATTACGCGTCCGACGATCTCTCGTTGACCGACGCGCGAAATCTGCTCGGTGAATTCGACCCCAGTGAAACCGTCGTCCGCGCCGGCATCACCTTTCATTTGAACTGAAAACGGCCCGTCCAAAAAGAAGGCCCGGCGCTTGACGCCGAGCCCTCGTGAAAACCACTGACAAAGATCTATTTCAAGCCAGCTTGAACGGCAGTTCTTTGCCGGCGAAAAACGCATCGATGTTGTCGAGCGCCTCAAAGCCCATCTGATTGCGCGCCTCGATTGCCGCCGATCCCAGATGCGGGAACAGGAACGTGTTGGGCAAATCGTAATAGCCTTCGTGGATCTTAGGTTCGCCCGCAAAGACATCGAGCCCCGCATAGGCGAGCCGTCCCGACTTCAACGCCGCGATCATGTCTTCGTCGTTGACGAGATCGCCTCGCGCCGTGTTGACGACAATGGCCCCCTGCGGCAGCTTTTCGATCGTGGTTTTGTTAAAGAACCCGCGCGTCTCAGGAGTCGATGGCGCATTGATCGAGAAGAATTGCGAGACCTTCAGCAAGCTATCGAGGCTGTCGTGATAGATCGCGCCATTTTCCTTCTCGGGCGGCTGCCGGTAGATGTCGTAGTAGTGGATTTTCATATCGAAGCCGCGCGCGCGCTGCGCCAACGCCTGCCCGATTTTCCCAAACCCGTAGATGCCGAGAACCTTGTTGTCGAGCCGCTGACCAACGAGTTGCAGCGGCGCCCAACCTGGCCACGACCGCGTGCGGATCATATGCTCGCCCTCGCCCGCGCGCCGCGCCGAACCAAGTAGCAGAAGCATAGCGATTTCAGCAGTCGCAACCGTCACGCCATGCGGCGCATTGCCAACGGTAATGCCCCGCGCTTTGCACGCCTCGAGGTCGAGGTGATCGAAGCCGATTGAAAATGTAGAGATACATTTGATGTTGTCCGGCATCCGCTCGATGACGTCCTTGCGGCACTTTTCGTTCAAAGTGATCAGCAAAGCATCCATCGACTTGGCCGTCTCGAGCATCTCATCGATGCTCATCTGGCGATCGTCGGCGTGCTGCGTGACATCATAGGCCGCGCGCGCTCGAGCCTCCACAGCGTCGGGAAGGCGACGGGTAATCAGAATTTTTTTCTTTGCCATTATAAGGAGCTCCGGAGGCATACGACTTTGGTCGCGGTTCTGAGCTTTTGCCTGACCCCGGCGCGGCTGACAAGTCCGCAACGGCAGCCGGCAGGCGGCGGCCCCTGGAAACCCTTTTTTCACCATAACGGCCGCACTGTCTGCGAAGTCTAAACGCAGTCGGACGTCCGCCTGCACTGCCTCATCGCAGAAGAGCCCGGCCCATGCGCGCCATCGTTCTCACTGTTGCTTGCTTAGCCGTCGTCAAGGTCTGGACGCAGGACCGCATTGTCCGGGCCTCGCTGAGCGACGCCCTCATCACAGCCTATCACGAGCGTGCCCAACAGGTCTGCGGCCGGGAATCCGCCAAGTTCGGCGGATCGAACGCCGCGACGTGGTCCGCCCCCAACCCCGAGGTGACCATAGGCGGCAAAGTCGCAAGCGTGATGTTGTGGGACTACGACAACCCGTTGTGGGCCGTCCGCTACCGCCATCCCCACCTCGTGATGACGGCGTCCGGGCCGCGCAAACTCCGTTGCAGCTACGACGTCAGCGTCGGCGTCGCCTTCATCCAGCCGCTCTAACGCTTCCGGGCAATGATCGCGATCTGCGTCATGAACAGGTGATCGAACCGGCCGCCTGTCAGCTTGGATATGAGTTCCGTTCGCGCGCTGAAGGCCGTAACAGGTCCAACTTCTTCGACGTCAAACCCGGCCTTTTCCGCCAGATCAACGAAGCTGAGCGGCGTGAACCAGCGCAAATGCGTCCGGTCGAACACGCCCTGATCAGCGAGCGTAAAGCGTCCCATGATCAGCTCGCGAACGACGCGCCAATGGGAAATATTCGGCGAACTCGCCAACAGCATTCCGCCTGGGCGCACATAACGCGCCAAGCGTTTCACGACTTCGCCCGGCTCGACGAGATGCTCGAGCACTTCCGAAAAGATGATGGCATCAAACATCGCCGGCTGAAAATCCAACTCCAGCGTCTCGACGTTGCCGGTGATGACTTCACTCAGAACTTCGCGCGCTTCGACCGCTGCACTTTCGAACAATTCGACGCCGACATACCGCCCGCAACATCCCTCGCTCATCGCCAGTGCACCGGTTGCACCGGTTCCGCATCCAATCTCAAGGATCTGCGCCGACGCGTCTCGCGGCAAGCGATCGACGAAATCGGCGCGCGCTTTTGAAAAATAGCTAGCCGGCTTGACGGCATAAAAGCCGCTGAAGCCTGCACCCAATTCGGCGGTTGTACGCGACACTGAACTCTCCGGCGATTAACTCTGCTGCCTTCAATACCTACGAAGTTTGAAGACCAGACTAATGGCGATGCGATTACACTCCGTTACCGCACGATAAAAATTTTATCGATCGAATTAACCCGTTATTTACCGTGGCCAGTGATCAGTAGCAGTTGAAGTTGTGCTCATCACCCAGATGAGCGTGTCGCGTTGTTGATGGTCGAGCTTATGTCTAAGCGTTCGCTGCTCGATGCCTGCTTACGTTGCGTTACGGCAGCCATTGCCGTAACGGCGCTTGCGACCGGCTGCGCTGACCCGAACGCGATTTCGGGCCCACAATTCGCGACCCGCGAAGCAAAAAAACCGATCCAGCGCATCTATCGTCTCGGCATCGGTGACAAAATCAAGCTGACGGTATTTGGCGAAGAGAATCTGTCCGGCCAATTCGAAGTCAATGCGGTGGGCCAGATCTCACTGCCGCTGATCGGTGAGATGCCGGCCAAAGGTTTGGCGATTCATGAATTCCGCGACCGTATCGCGCGCAAGCTGTCCGATGGGTATCTGAAAAACCCCAAAGTCAACGTTGAGATGACGAATTACCGGCCGATCTTCGTTCATGGCGAAGTGAAGAACGGCGGCGAATTCGCCTTTAAAAACGGCATCTCTCTGCGTGACGCGATTGCGATGGCCGGCGGCTACACGTATCGCGCCAATCAGACCTATCTTTATATCGGCCGCGAAGGCGAGCCCGACGTCGCCGTGAAAACACCTGCCGACGTGCCGGTGCTCCCTGGCGATAACATCCATGTCCCCGAGAGGTTCTTCTGATCTAGGCGCAAACCTGGGCGACGAAGAACATTGTGTAAATGCGTAACGTATCTCTCACTGGGACAACCCCCCGAGCCACGCCGATGGCCGTCACGCTGCGCCGCACCGCGTCCGCGCTGGCACTCGCGGTCGCGCTGACGTCTACCCGTGCCAACGCGCTCGACCTCGACGCCAATGACGGCCTGAGCACCGATACGATTGCCTCCCGCGACCGCTTACGCGTCTGGGACAACGCCGCCCGCTACGGCGCTGAAACCGTCGGTGACCGCGATCGCGCCGATGCCAAACCCGACGGCGTCCGCATGGGAAACTACCTGGTTTTCCCGGAAGCGGCGGCGCTCGTAACGTTTGACGACAACATCTTCGCGCGCGACATCGACAAAGTTTCCGACTGGCGGACAGATCTCAGCGGCGGCATAAAGTTCGCATCACACCTGCCGCGCCACGTCCTCGATTTCTCGCTCGACGGCAAGGTCGTGACCTACCTCGAAAATTCGGAGCAGGACTATGCAAACCTGCGCGCCAAACTGAACGGCGCCCTGCACTTCGACAACGCCCATACCTTGTCCGCGAGCTTCCTGTCGGCGATCGAGCACGAGGAGCGCAATGATCCCTCGTTGCCGCTGTCACGCCGCTCGGTGACCGCCGAAGGTCCAATCGAAGTTTTTCACAACCGCGCGTCCGTCGGCATCACTCGCGATGTCGGCCGGCTCTATGGGACCGTGTCCGCCACAGCCGAAAGTTGGGATAGCCAGGACACGAACGCCATCGATGGCACGCCGCTTGACCTTGATCCCGCCGATATGAAAACCTTCTCGACCACGACCAAGTTCGGCTACCGCTTCTCACCAGGCTTCGAATGGACCGGTAAAGTGCGCGGCTACCGTGACCTCAACCGCGGCGATACAAAAACCGACCGCGATGCCTGGGGATACGAGGCCGTAACGGGCATCGTCTTTGAAGCCAACCCGCTTTTGCGCTGGCGCGTCCTCGGCGGTTTCGGCGTTCGTGACTATGAACAAACCGACCTCGCCACCGTGGCGACGACGCTGGCCGCCGCTGAGGTCGAGTGGTTGCCGACACAACGATTGACGATCTACGCCACGTTGCAGCGGCAAATCCTCGACGCGGCGACGCTCGAGGCAAGTGGCGTGGTGCAGACCGGCGTCAAAATTCGCGCCGAGTACGAAATATATCACAATCTTGTCCTGACCGGCGGCGTGGAGCTGCGTGAAGACAAGATTCCAGACGTTGATCAGCCTGATCAGATCGCCGCTGCCCGCATCGGTCTCGATTATTACTACAGTAAAAACTGGCTGTTCACTTTTGCATACGAACATCAGGTTCGTGATTCGTCCGATGATTCGCTCGATATGCACCGCAACCGGTTCATGATCGGGGCGAAACTTCGTTTTTAGGTTCAAGTATGGCCGCCGACGAACAGTTTGAGGATTCCGAACAGGGTGGTAGCGCATTGAGCGTTGACCGCGCGATTTCGGCTGTCCGCAAACGCCTGAAGCTCGTCGTCGCCATGTCGGTTGTAGCCGCCTCCCTTGTGGCCGTCGTCGTGATGTCCATGCCGAACCGCTACGATGCATCCGCCATTATACAAATCGACCCGCGCCAAAAGTCGGTGAGCAACATCGAGGGCGTCATCGCCGACCTCAAAGGCGATACGACAACGATCGAAAGCGAAGTCGAAATCATCCGGTCGCGCCCGATCATTCTGCAGGTGATCAACACGCTCAATCTTCGCCACGACCCGGAATTTGTAAGCCCGCCTTTCGTCCCTCGCCTGCTCCAGGTGCTCCACCTCGATTGGCTCGTACCCGCAACTGCGGAATTACCGTCACTCGAACGCGACCCGATTGGCGACATGCTGAAAGTGGAAGCGCCCGGCGCCAGCCGCCCTGAACAGGACGAGATCGCCGACGCCTTCGTCAAGAAGATGAAGGTCATGCGCGTGCGCAATACGCTGCTGATCGATATTCGCTATTCGGCGAACGAAGCCAGTAAAGCAGCGCGCATCGCCAACACGATCGCCGAGGTCTACCTCAACGACCAGCTGCAGTCGAAAACACGCCTGGCCACCACAGCGACGTCGCTGCTCGAAGCCAAGCTCGACGACATGCGCCAGAAGGTATCGGCCGCCGAGCGCAAGGTGGAACAATGGAAGGCCGAGCACAACATTTTCGAGACTGAGGGCCATAGCCTCTCCGAAAAGCAGCTGTCGCGCCTGATGGAACAGACCGTCACTGCGCGCAACGCGACTTCTGAAGCCCGAGCGAAATACGAACAGGCTCAGAAACTGGCGCGCACAGGCGATTCCGGTTCGGCCATTGTCGAAGTTTTGCAAAGCGCCATGGTCCGCTCCTTAAAGGAGCAGGTCGCGAGCGCCACCCGCAAATCGGCCGAGTTGCAGACCAAATACGGCGCCAAGCATCCAGAGATGCTGAAAGTGAATGCTGAGCGCAACGAAGCTGAAACGCAACTGACCGCGGAAATCGCCCGCCAAGTTTCGAACTTGAAAAACGAAGCCGAAGTCGCGGAAGGCCGCGAACGCCAGCTCGCCCAAAGTTTGAACGACCTCAAGGAACAGCAGGTCGTGTCAAAAGACGCGAGCGTCGAGTTGAAAGAACTTGAACGCGAAGCGTCATCGTCAAAGCAGCTCTTTGAATCTCTTCTCGTTCGCTACAAGCAGACGGCCGAGACGCAGGGCTTCCAGCTGCCAGATGTCCGCATTATCGAAAAGGCTGACGCACCGCAGTTCCCAGCGTCGCCGAAACGCAAGCAGCTCATCCTCATTGCCGGGCTGGGTGGCCTGGTGCTGGGTCTCGCTCTTGCCGTGCTGCTTGAGATGATGGCTCCAGGTGTGAGCCGGCAAGACGAAATCGAACGCGTTTTTTCGGTCGCACATTTGTCTTCGGTGCCAGCCCCGTTCTCGCGCGACGGCGCGTTAGCGCCCAGCAAAGCGGTGCGCCTCGTCGTTGCCGAACCAGCCGGACTGTACGCCGATGCGATCCGCGGCGCGCGGCGCGAGCTCGATATGCACCGGCCGCAGCCCTCGATGCCACGCATCATTCTCGTGACTTCCAGCATCGCCGGCGAGGGCGCCGAGTTGATCGCCTCAAATCTCGCCCACAACTACGCGATGACGGGCAGCCGGCCGCTACTGATCGACGGCGACATGCGGCTGCAGCTGCTCACCCGCCAGCTCGCCGCGCAACGCCGGATCGGACTTTTGGACACGGTCTTGAATCGCCAGCCGTTGGAAAATGCGATTCTGCGTGATGGTTTGACGGGCTTGAACTTCCTGCCGGCCGCCGGTCCGCAACTGCCGCAGAGTTCGATCCCCGAAACCTTGAATTCGAAAATTTTGGCCGACGCGCTGGCAAGCCTCAAGACGAAATTCGACACGGTCATCATATCGGTGCCACCGCTACTGCCGGTGATCGACGGCCGCATCCTGGCCGACTACGCCGACCAGATCGTTTTCGTCGTCGCCTGGCAAAAAACACCCAAGCAGTTGGCCAAGACCGCGATCAAAACGCTGGGCCTAAATGAACGCAAGATCGCCGGCGTCATTCTCAATGATGTCGCATTGGAAGCCCTGAGCGAGACACGTGGCTGGCCCAAGTCGTATCTGGGCCGCAGCCGCAATTCCGCAGACGTTGGACAATACGCCGCCTGACGCCTGCCCGGCCGGCGGCCTGCGCGGCGAAATTCGACAAATTCGCCGCTGATTATCGGCGCCCGTTCAATAAAAATTTAGACAGTTCATGTACTTCTTATTGTTGTTGAAGCGCGTCCCGAAAATCGGTCACGCCCTGCTGCGCGTCATTGTTAGTTTGGATTCACCTATGACCTCGGGAACCGTTCCGGCCCACACGTTCGAGCCGGCAGCAGCAACTGAAGAAATCTCGCACGCGCCTCAGCGCCGCCTGTCGCGCCAAGTTGCGGCCGACACCGTGGCCATTGGCGACATGACGGCCATCGTCGTGGGCGGCCTGCTTCCAGCCCTCATCTATGCCGTCATCGGCAATATCAAGATTGATCAGGTGCTCGTCCTGCAATCGACGCTTCTGGCAGGCTTCCTGGCTCATTTGTGCCTGCGCTTCCGTGGCATGTATGACACCACGCGCATGGATCAGTTCCCACAGAAGCCGTTCGAAATCTTTATCGCTATATTCTGCGGCCTTGTCGGCGTCCTCGGCATCGGCCTGCCCCTCGTACTCCGCAACGTCCACCTCGTCGTATGGTATTCGGCTTGGATGTCGGCCAGCTTCACCCTCGTCCTACTGAACCGCTTGGTCGCTCGCATGGTCTTGGCGAGCTTCGCCGGGGAAGGGCGCTTCGACCAGCGCGTCGCCGTCTTTGGCGCCGGCCAAGTCGCCCGCCGCGTCCACGATTATTTGACGATTCCTCAACTCGGCGTCTTCTTCTCAGGCGTCTATGACGACCGCATTGGCCAGGATCGCCTCAATCCCGAAGGCCTGACCGTTGACGGCAAGCTCGACGATTTGATTACGCAATGCCGCGAAGGCAAAATCGATCGCGTGATCATTGCTCTGCCACCAGCCGCGAACGAACGCCTCGCCGGGATCGTTGAAAAATTCCAGAGCTTGCCTGTGTCGACGCACGTCGTCACGCACATCGCCTCTGACCTCCTCGATACCGACATTGCCCACAATGTCTCGAACTTGGGCCCGATCGGACTGCTCGACGTAAAAAAAAAGCGTTGATCGATTGGGCACCCATCACCAAGCGTCTTGAAGATATTACGATCGGCGCGATTATTCTCCTGCTCAGCGCTCCGCTCTGGCCGCTGATCGCGCTCGCCATCAAGATCGACAGCCCCGGTCCTGTGTTCTTCGTTCAACGCCGGCGCGGTCGCTACCAAACCACGATCGAGATGCTGAAATTCCGCACGATGACCGTAATGGAAAACGGCTCAGACGTGCGCCAAGCTGAAGTAGGCGATCGCCGCGTCACCGCTGTCGGCCGCATTCTGCGCCGCACCAGTCTTGACGAATTGCCCCAGCTGTTTAACGTTCTCAAAGGCGACATGTCGCTCGTCGGCCCGCGGCCGCACGCGCTGGCCCACGATGAAGAATTCGCGCGCCACGTCGAGGTCTATCCCAATCGCCATCAGATGCGCCCAGGTATGACGGGCCTTGCTCAGGTGACCGGGCATCGCGGTTCGACGACCGCGCCCGGCAGCCTCGAAGGCCGCGTTGAAGCCGACATGACCTATATCGCCAACTGGACGCTGTTGCTCGACTTCAAGATCCTCAGACGAACCTTCTGGGCGGTTATCGCCGGCAAGAACGCGGACTAACTTTCGACCACGACGACAAGCGGAACTCGGCGGCCACGAAATGGCGAACAAGCGCATCAGAACGCCTAAGGCGGTCATCTTCTTGATCATCGCCTTCCTGTGCCCGACCGAGTTTTCGCTCTACCTCGACGGCCTGCGCATTCCACCGCACCGCTTGGCCTTGCTGGTGATCCTGCCGATCGCGTTATGGAAACTTGCGCTCCAGAAGCAGCTCAAGATTCGCAGTTTTGATGTCGCCTTCATTCTGTTCAACATCTGGACCGTCGGCATCTTCATGTACCATCAGGGCGGACATGAAGGCTTGGTCTATGGCGGCTCGCTGGCGCTCGACGGACTTGGCTCCTACCTTGTCGCTCGCGTTTGGATCCGCGACGTCGCACTGTTGCACGCAGCGATGCGGGCAATGGCCATCGCGATCGGTGCTGCGGCCTTAATCGCGCTCCCCGAAACCTTGCTGGGACAAAATTTCAGCCACGATGCCTTGAAGCAAATCACCGGCTACGCCCACCCGACAGCCGTCGAAACGCGTATGAATCTAACGCGCGCGTACGGCACCTTCGACCATCCGATCCACTACGGCACTTTCTGCGCCGCGCTGCTGGCAATGTTCTGGTTTGCTTCGAAATCAAGCACCGAGCGGCGCACACGGACCGCGCTTTTGATTGGCGCGACCGTACTTGGGCTGTCATCGGCGCCAATTTTGTGTCTGCTCCTGCAAGCCGCCATGTTGCTCTGGGAGCGCTACACCCGCGGCACCCGCAATCGCACAACCATCACCCTCGCCATTTTGACCGGCCTCTATATCGGCGCCTCATTCGTCATGAGCCGCTCGCCGATCAACCTTGTTGCCACCGGCATGACGTTCGACCCCTGGACGGCCTACTACCGCCTGCAAATCTGGGAACACGGCCTCGACAACCTCACCAGCAATCCATGGCTGGGAATCGGCCTTAAAGACTGGGTGCGTCCGTGGTGGATGGTGTCATCGACCATCGACGCATTCTGGCTGGTCGTCGCCCTTCGCGAAGGCATACCGGGCGTCGTATTTCTCGGCCTTGGAATTGTGCTCTCGACGCGCGCTGTGGTCACCCGCGGCCTGCGTAACCGAGACATCGAAGTGCGCCGCCTTTCGCGCGGCTGGATCATGTCGCTGATCGCCCTGTGCCTCGTCGGCTCGACGGTGCATTTCTGGAACGTGCTCTACGCGTTTTTCTTCTTCTTCATCGGCTTGTCGGGATGGATCGCCGACCCGCGCCGCAGTCGCGTTGCAGCGAAGGTGGCAACAAAGCGCGCGAGATTTGGACCAGCGCCAGCGCCGTTACACACACGTCCGATCGTCCACGGGCCGTCGGGCGCGCTGCCTCTACCGGCCTAACCGCCAGTGAACCGCTTACGCAACTGTAAGCGCGCGCTTTGCACCAACCGCGGGGCGCGGTTGCTGTAGCTCGTAGGCGAGATCGACGAGCGCTTCCGCCAGGAAACTGGCTTTCGCATCCCACCCCTCGCTGGCGACACGCGCCCGCGCTGGACCTGCATCATAAGTCTGCTCGAGCGCCGCTCGGATAGCCGCCGCAAATTCGCGTGGCGTACCGGCGACGCGGACGAGATCGCGATAGCGCTCAAGGGCTGGAAAATCGGTCGTGACGATAGGCCGGCCGACAGCCAGATATTCCTTGAGCTTGATCGGGTTGCACGCCTGGATCCACTCGCTGTCGTTCCACGGCATGATCAGCACATCCATCGCTGCCATATAGTTGGCGACGAACTCGTAAGGCTTGCGCCCAAGCAGCTTGACGTTGGGCAGCGTGCACCACCCCTCCGGCAAAGAACACCCGCCAATCAATGCAAACTCGACGTCCGGCAGTCGTTTCGCAGTCTCAACGAACAGCTCGGGCCCAAACGTATGCGCGTCGATCCCCCCGATGAACCCGACGCGGGGACGTTTCAGCAGCGCGACGTCCACTGGTCCAGGCGAGCGCGTTTTCCCCGCAGCAATGAACGTGTCCAGATCGACGCCGTGCGTGATCAGCAGCTGCTGCCGAACCTGCGTGCTTTCTTCCGCCATCAGATTGGCATTGCAATAGACGACGAGATCGGCCGTCTTCTTTAGAAACGCAATTTGCTCGCCGACGATCGCTGGATCAGCCTCGGGAAATGCTTCAAACCGGTCGGTGCGCTGTAAAACAAGCGCCGAATGAGCAATCTCGTTGACGAGATGCGCGCCCGCCGGACAATGGACCCACAACAGCGGACGCTTGATCCCGGCCCGGGCTGCAGCAATTTTGATCTGCGGCGCCAGCGCCCAGCCCGACAACTTCTGCCCCGCGACACCTGGCACCGACGCTGGCGAAAATACCCAGAAATTATTCTCGACCCGCACGAGCCCGCGCGCCAAACTTTTCAGCTTGCGGCCGATGCGGGCGGCGAACTGGCTCTTCTCCTTCAACGACGGCATCCGCACGGCGAGTGAATTGACGAACAGCACGGGCCAGTCTTCCGCCAGCCGCCGCATGATCTGAAAATCGAAGTGGCCGCGATTGTGGTACCACCAATCTTCGCCACCGATACAGATGATGCCGTCGAATGGCAGTTCGGCTGTTTTATTGCGTGCAGTCATTCGCGGGCTGGCTCCGGTCCGTCAGGTCAACGCCCGGAATCATCGGTGCTTCGCGTTAACGCTTGGTTAGTCTCTCAGAACCCTCGATCGTTAAGAAAGGCTTAGCCGCCGTCCGCTACGCTGAACCGAACTTCGCTACTGATTCTGGAAATCATGCCCGCGCCCGCGCTCCCCGATGTCTCGATCCTGATCGTCAGCTATAATACGCGGGCGATGACGGCCGCCGCGCTGACCTCAGTCGTGACCGAGACGCATTCGACGTCCTACGAAATCATCGCGCTCGACAACGCCTCGTCGGATGGCTCATCCGCAATGCTGAAAGCGCATCCAGCCAATCCGGCAGTGATCGCGCTCACCGAGAACATCGGCTTTGCCCGCGCCAACAACGTCGCCGCAAGAACCGCGCGCGGCCGCTATATTCTGCTGCTCAACCCCGACACCGTTGTTCTCGACCGCGCCATCGATAACCTCGTGGCCTTCGCCCAATCGCGGCCTGAGGCGCGCATCTGGGGCGGCCAAACCCTATTTGCCGACAACACGCTGAACCCATCGTCATGCTGGAGCCGCATGACCGTCTGGAATTTATTCTGCCGCGCCACCGGCTTGACCGCGCTGTTTTCAAAAACAGAAATGTTCAATGGCGAAGCTTTCGGCGGCTGGCAGCGCGACTGCATTCGCAACGTCGATATCGTCTCGGGCTGCTTTTTTCTGATCGAACGCGATCTGTGGAATGAGCTGGGCGGCTTCGATCCGCTCTTTTTCATGTACGGCGAAGAGGCCGACTTGTGCCTTCGCGCGCGAGCCAGCGGCGCCAACCCAGCCGTCACACCAAAAGCGACGATTGTCCATTACGGCGGCGCATCGGAGACGGCACGCACCGGCAAAATGGTCCGCCTGCTGGCAGCCAAATCATCTCTGATCACGCGCCATTGGTCGCCTTATCGAGCACCACTAGGGCGCGCACTCCTGGCAGCTTGGCCGTTGTCGCGCGCGATTGCAGTGACCGCCATGAGCGCGCTGAGCAGCAAGCCGCAAATTCGCCAATCAGCCGCCGTGTGGCGCGAGATCTGGACCCGCCGGACCGAGTGGCGGCACGGTTACGCAACTCCACCAAACACTGTCCCGTCGTCTGCGCAAGTTCCCGCTTCTTTGCCACCGCAACTCACAGCATCCGCTGGATAGAACCATGACCACACACATTCAAAATCCGCAGCGAAGCTACACACCGCGCATCCTACGTCCCGAAGCCGAAGCGCCACTATCGGCCGAGCCGCGCTACACCATCGGCACACTGGTGACCGATCGCACCCAGTACGCGGCGATGCTCGCCTCGTTCCGCGCTGGCGGCTTTACCGATGATTGCTGCGAGTACGTGTTCGTCGATAACACCGGCCCCTTGCAGACCGATGCCTTCCACGGCTTGAATGCTCTCCTCAACACAGCCCACGCGCCGGTTGTCATCCTCTGCCACCAGGACGTCCGCCTGCTGACTGACAACCGCAAAGTCCTCGACCGCCGCATCGCCGACTTGTCGCGCAGCGACCGCAACTGGGGGCTGGCTGGCAACGCTGGCGGCGTATCGGCTGGACGCCTCGCGCTCCGCATCAGCGACCCGCATGGCAAAGACCAGCGCCTCGGGCACTTCCCCGAACGCGTGACGAGCCTCGACGAAAATTTTATCGTCGTCCGCCGCGATGCGCGCCTTGGCTTTTCAAATGATCTGACCGGCTTTCATTTCTACGGCGCCGACATCTGCCTGCACGCCAATCAGATGGGCTACACTGCCTACGTGATCGATTTTCACCTCGAGCATCTATCACCCGGCAAAAAGGATCACACCTTCACAGCCGCTGAAGTGGCATTTCGCTCGAAGTGGTCCCGCGCCATGACACCGCGTTGGCTGCAGACGACCTGCAGTCTCATTCACTTGACCGGCGATCCGTTTCGCGAATCGATCGGCCGCTTTGTCGATGGCCCGCTGGCCCGCTTAGTCCGCAGGTTGCCGGGCTCGCGCGGCTGGAAACAGCGGAAATCTCCGGCATGAATGCCATCGACAGCGCCGCTGCGCCGTCCCGCGCTATCCCGCGCCATCTGGCCGGACAAGGCGCACTGCTGTTCTGCGGCTTTACCGCGGCCCAAGCTTTGTCGTTCGTCCGCAATGCCCTAATCGGCCACGCGTTGTCGAAGGACAATTTCGGCATCGCCGCGACGATCACGATTATTCTGCAAATGATCGAGACGCTGTCTGATCTGGGAGCCGATCGCTTGATCGTCCAAGCCCGGGACGGCGATCAACCGAAGTTCCAGGGCGTCGCCCACAGTCTGCTCGTCGCGCGCGGTTTGCTTCTTGCAGCGATTCTGTTTCTGGCCGGACCTTACCTCGCCATTTTTTTTAACGCCGGCCACGCGGCGTCGGCGTTCCAGTTGGCAGCATTAGTTCCGCTTCTAAAAGGCTTCCAGCACCTCGATTACCGGACGGCCCAGCGCCACTTCGACAATCGCCCGCAGATGCTGATCGAAGTTCTGCCGCAAGCTATCGCGCTTCTTTTGACGGTTCCGCTGCTCTCGATCACGCACGATTTTAACGCCGTGGTGACCCTCGCGGTCGGCCAAGCGCTGGTAGGTCTCTTGCTGTCGCACGCCATCGCCAAACGTTCCTATCGCCTTGATTTCGACGCGGAGATTTTCAAACGCCAACTCGCGTTCGGCTTGCCGATCCTCGCGAGTTCTGTGCCGCTGATCGCTGTCTATCAGGGCGACCGCCTGATCATCGGTCATTTGTCGGGAATGGAAGCCCTCGCGAATTTCACCGCCGCCTTCATGATCACCATGGTCCCAGGATTGATCGCAGCAAAAGTCGGCCACGCGCTGATGCTACCGCTGTTTTCAGAATCTGTGCGGGATCGCCAACCGCTGCTGCCGAGATTCAAACTCGCGGCCGAAAGCACGGCGGTATTGGCCGCGATCTACGTGTCGGGATTCATCGTCTGCGGCGGCGCGGTCCTGCCACTCGTGTTCGGTCAGCACTACAGCAACCTCGGTGTCCTGACATCATGGTTGGCGGCGATGTGGGCGCTGCGGATGATCCAGGCCGTGCCCGGAATGGCGCTCATGGCCCATGGCCAAACAGCACCGTTCTTTTGGGCCGGCATGATCCGCGCCGCAGCCCTGCCGTGCATTCTCTATGCGGCTCTACGCGGCGCACCGTTGACGACATTGGCCGCCATCGGCTTCGCCTTTGAAGCATTGTCGGTTGCATACATCGCCTGGCGTTTGGAGAAACTCGAACCGAAGCTTGGCCAAACGTTGCTGACCCGCGCCGCGTATCTCACCCCGGTCGCCGGCGTATCGCTGCTTGCATCGACGCTGACGACCGGCTCGACGGTATCGGCGCTCCTGACGGCATCAGTTGTCGTCGCAGCCGTTGGCATCGCCGGATTGGCCTTGATGCCATCCCTGAAAGCGATAGCCCGCCGCGCCCTCAACAGTCGCCGCGGCGTCGCCATCGCGTAACAATCGCTGTCACCTAGTTTTATAAATCAGCCCGAGACGGTCCGCGCGCCGGCAACAGCGCGAGTTGCAACCGGCTCCGCCAGCGCCAGCTCATAGGCCGCCAGCAACCGCGCGCGTTCGCTTTCCCACTTAAGCAGTGCCCGCGCCCGCGACGCACCTTCTTCGCTGAGCGCGCCACGCAGATCGACATCGTCGAGAACGCGCGCCATCTTGGCCGCGAGCTCGATGGGGTCGTTGTTCTCAGCATAAAGCGCCGCTTCACCCGCAGCCTTGCGCCCTTCGATCAAGTCGAAGCCGACGAACGGAATGCCGAGCGTCATGTACTCGAACACCTTGTTCATCGAAATCTTGTCGTTGTACGTGTTCTTCGGATCGGGAATGACGCCGATGTCGAAGGTCGAAAACGCTTCGAGCAGCGGTTGTCCCGAAAGGAAGCCGGTGAACGTCACGTAATCCCGGAGGCCTTTCTCAGCTACCATGGCTTCGAGCCGCGGCAGCTCCGTGCCCGATCCGACGATCGCGCACTGCACATCTCGCCGTCCGTTCGTGTTGACCAAATTGTCCATCGCCGTGATCAGCAAATCAACGCCGTCCTGCGCGCCCATGATGCCGACGTAGCCGATTAGATTCGCTCGGCCATTCTTGAGGGCAAGGTTTGGGCTGACGCGGCGGAAGCGCGAAAGATCCGGGATCGAGCGCACGACGAACACCCGGTCAGCCGGCATGCCGCCGCGGCGCACCGCGATCTCCTTGAATGTCTCGTTGGTTGCGATTGCAACGTCGGCCGTTTGAAACGTCAGGCGCTCGAGCCACAGCAGCAGCTTGTGGAATTTGCCCCGGCGGCCGAATTTGGCCTCGAACAATTCCGGATTGATGTCGTGATGATCAAAGATGAATTTCTTGCCGAACAGATATTTCCAGAATCCGCCGATCAGGAACAAGAGATCGGGCGGATTGCACGCCTGCACGACGTCGAAGCCAACCTTGAAATAAGCCTTGACCGATAGCGCGAATTCCCAAGCCAGCGCCCATGAATATTCAAGCGCATAGCCAAGCGCACCATCTGCTTCAAACGGCAGCGGGTGGCGAAACACGTGGATGCCTTCGAGCATTTCGTAGGGAGCTGTGTACTTGCCGCCTTTGGGGCAAACGACCGATACCGTGTACCCGGCCTCTTTAAGCGTCCGCGCCTCTTGCCAAACCCGGCGGTCTAAGGGAACCGTCAGGTTCTCGACAATGATCAAAATCCCCGGCGCTTTCGGCACAATGCAACTCCGCACACGACCCACAAGCCGCCGAGTTTGCCCGTGATAGGTAAAATAAGGCTGGAGATTATTCCTCTATTTGACAAAGCCTGCGTCTCGTTTTGAGACGTTCAGAAACCAAACCTTCGCACTTGCCGCGTGGCGTGCATTTTGCGAGAACGGACAAAGATTGAAGAAGCGTTAAAGAGCGTCCGCTTCGCGTTCGAGGTTTGCCATGTTGAGTATCCTGCATCCCCTGCGCCGCCAAAGTCTCCCACGCCAACGGGCCAACATCGACCTCGCCTCGGTGCGAGATACGCTGCTTTATATAGAGAGCGACCTTCGAATGTCGCCAGCCCACACTCGCTTATCTGCCGCGATCAAAACCGCACTGGCTGAAATCGAACGCCTAGACGAGTCTGGCGATGCCGCGAACGCCGGCGCAGCTGAACCAAAGTTCACCGGCGCGCGTTTTCTCCCAGCCCGCCCTAGAACTTGATCTTCACGCCGCCATAAATTGCGAACGGCAAGCTCGGCGTGATCGAGCGCGGATCCGCAAGCGGCCCGTAGCCAGCGGCGATCGCTGCCTCCTCTGATTCCTCGGTGTCGAAGAACGTTCCGTACAGTCCATAGCGGCGATCGAAGACATTCTTGATCAGGCCATAAAGCTGAACGTGTTCGGTAACGTTGTAAGACGTGTTGAGATCGACGCGCGCATAGCCACCAAGCCGCGGGTTGTTATTCGCCTCGTCGCCAAAGAACACTTGGTTGCTGGCCGCGACCAAGTCGGCGCCGATTTTCCAATCCGGCGTCAGCCAATAGGCGATACCGGCTTTGAAGCGATGCTTGGGAATACCCGGCAGGTTATCGCCCGGCGACACGAAGTTGCATGTAGCTTCTTCTTCCTCTTCCGGCTCCTCCGGTCCCTCCGGGCACTCAGCCGCACCCGGCGTGTTCGGCGCTGGCAAGATCAGCGAGTCTTCGAACGTCGCATTGAGATAAGCGTAGCTACCGTAAATATTGAACCTGGACGTTTGATAACCGGCGGCCGCCTCAAAGCCCTCGCGCTTGGTGTCGCCGGCATTCAAGAAGAACCCGCGCCCAACGAACGTCTGCGACGCCACATTCAAAATGTCATCCGTGTTGACGCTGCGGTAATAGCCGAGCGACCACGAGAACCTGTCGCCGTTAAAGGCTTTGTTTTCGCCGCGAAGTCCAGCCTCGACGGAGCGCGTCACGACCTGACGTAACGGCGGGTCATCGGTGAGAAAACTTTCGATGAAGCACGGATTGCTTTCTTCGGCACAACCAAGTTCGGCGGCCGTCGGCGCGCGGTTGGCTTCCGAATAGTTGCCGTAAACCGTTACGCCGGGCAGGACTTTGTACGTTGCGCCAGCAGTCGGATTGAAACGCTCGAAATTCGTTTGGGCGTTGAGGCCGGCGAATTCCGGGCGCCCCGTCAGCTCTGTCAGATCGATTTTCGCGTAATTATATCGCCCGCCCACCGTGACCGCGAGTTCGTCTGTAACGTCGAGCGTGTTCGTAAAGTACGCGCCGTAGTATTCATTCTCCGTTGCCAGATCACGCGGAGCCAAGTCCGACGGTTCGTTGACGATCTGCCCCGTACCCGTCACCACAAACCGCTCGCCGATTGTGCCGACCTCACTCAACGTCTGATAACTGACGTTGCCGTGATCATAGCTAACACCAACCAGAAATTGGTTTGGCCGGCCGAACACGTGCGATTTCTCGACCGCCTGCAAGGAGCCGCCGAAACCATCGGCATCCGTATTGATGCGCTCGATTGAGCCAATCGCTCCATCAGGAGTTCCAATCGGATTTCCGAATTGGTCGATCAACGGGTCATCGTCGAGGCATAAGAACGCGTTGTCGGCATCACACGGGGCAGCTTCCGACAAGTTGCCGTCGATCACGCGCTGCTTGAGGTGGCGGTAATATCCAACGCCTGAGAACGACAGCGTTTCAGTAGCGTCCACGCGGCCCGAAATTGTCGGCATCAAAACTTGAACTTCAGTATCCTGCGGCGACGTGAATGTACGGCCATAGCCGACAGCCAAAACCTCGACGGGCGCCGCCGATACGACACCGGCCACTGAGTCGCCCGCGGTCAAGCTGACATGAAACTCCGACCGATCGCCCTTGAAGGCGATGTCT
>JANOCZ010000281.1:0-1606 GCA_031412455.1 Hyphomicrobium sp.
ATTGTGTTCCTAATTTCGGCCGCCAGTGGAACTTGACGAACATGGCGTCGCCTTTGTCGTTGATGAGCCGGAACGTGTTTACGCCGAAGCCTTCCATCATGCGCAGTGAACGTGGGATCGTGCGGTCGGACATCGCCCACATAATCATGTGGGTTGATTCCGGCATTAGGCCGATGAAGTCCCAGAACGTGTCGTGCGCGCTTGCTGCTTGCGGATAGCCCCTATCGGCTTCCATCTTCACTGAATGAATGAGATCAGGAAATTTGATCGCGTCCTGAATGAAAAATACCGGGATGTTGTTGCCAACCAAATCCCAGTTACCTTCCTTGGTGTAAAACTTGACGGCAAAGCCGCGCACATCTCGCGGCGTATCGACCGAACCGGCCCCGCCAGCTACCGTTGAAAATCGCGTAAAGACTTCCGTCTTCTCGCCGACTTCGGTCAGAATTTTCGCATTTGAAAATTCGGCGAGAGATTCTGTGAGTTCGAAATAGCCGTGCGCGCCTGAACCTCGGGCGTGAACTATCCGCTCCGGGATGCGCTCGTGATCGAAATGCTGGATTTTCTCGCGAAGGATCATGTCCTCCAGCAGCGATGGGCCCCTTACACCCGCTTTGAGGGAATTCTGATTGTCGCTGACGGGAACCCCATGATTTGTCGTCAGGCGATCACCTGCCCCGGTTGCGCTCTGGTGAACTTCCCCGCCATTGCCTATGGCCATCTTCTCGGTTGGTTTTGCCGAGCCTGTGGTGCGCTTCGCCATTTTAAAATCTGACCTATTGGGTGTTGGAAATGGATGTTTAAGCCGTTGCGGCCTGGCGGACCGACGGCCCACGCTGTCGCGATTTGAAGGATTTGTTCGCGGTGTTAACAGCCGGTGGCCCGCTTAGGTTCCGCTGTCGGGTGGGCTGGGTTCGCCTGACGGCGCGGCACTTCCCGTTGCAAGACGGCGCATGGCGCTTCGCTCAAGTGCAGGGAGCGAAGCTTATGCGCCCTACCCTTTTCCGCTCAGCAGGGTCGTGTTGCCGCCGGTTGAGGTGATGTCGGTCGTGCGGGTGCGTTCGGTGGCGAAGCGGACGAGATAGTTCGGGCCGCCGGCTTTGGGGCCGGTGCCGGAGAGGCCTTCGCCGCCGAACGGCTGGACGCCGACGACGGCGCCGATCTGATTGCGGTTGACGTAGAGGTTGCCGACGCGGGCGTGCTCGGCCACGTAGTCGGCTACGCTTTCGATGCGGCTGTGGAGGCCGAGCGTCAGGCCGTAGCCGGTCGCGTTCAAGCCGGCGATGACGCGATCCAAGTGGCCGCGCTCATATCGGATTAGATGCAGGATCGGGCCGAAGACTTCGCGATCGAGGATGTCGAGGCGGTCGATTTCATAAAGCGCCGGGGTGACGTAGGTGCCGGCGCGGCAGGCTTCCGGCAACGCGACGTCGATCAGCTCGCGGCCCTCGCGCTGCATGCGGACCTTGTGGGCCTCGAGCGCGTCTTGCGCGGCTTCGTCGATGACCGGGCCGATGTCGGTTGCGTAGTCGAGCGGGTCGCCGACGTCGAGCGCTTCGATCGCGCCGATCAGCATCGATTTGATGCGCGGCATCGCATCGTCCTG
>JANOCZ010000282.1:0-2208 GCA_031412455.1 Hyphomicrobium sp.
GAGCGCAGCCAAGTTCTGCTCGGCGTCACGGGTTCGGGCAAGACGTTTACGATGGCCCACGTGATCGAGGCGACGCAGCGGCCGGCGCTCATCCTTGCGCCCAACAAGACACTCGCGGCGCAGCTCTATGGCGAGTTCAAGAGTTTCTTCCCCAACAACGCCGTCGAATATTTCGTTTCGTATTACGACTACTATCAGCCCGAGGCGTACGTGCCGCGGACGGACACGTACATCGAAAAAGAGTCGTCGATCAACGAGCAGATCGACCGAATGCGTCACGCGGCGACGCGATCGCTGCTCGAGCGCGATGACGTCATCATCGTCGCGTCGGTGTCGTGCATCTACGGTATCGGCTCGGTCGAAACGTACACGGCGATGACATTTACGGTCCGTCAAGGCGAGCGGCTTTCGCGCGATCAGTTGCTGGCCGATCTCGTCGCCCTCCACTATCGCCGCAACGATATCAATTTCCAGCGCGGCAGCTTCCGCGCGCGCGGTGACAGCGTCGAAGTTTTTCCGGCGCATTTGGAAGACAGGGCGTGGCGGTTTTCGCTGTTTGGCGACGAGATCGAAAGCATTGTCGAATTCGATCCGCTGACCGGTCAGAAAACCGATGAGCTGGCGTTAGTCAAAATTTACGCCAATTCGCATTACGTCACGCCGAAGCCGACGCTTCAGCAGGCGATCAAGTCGATCAAGAGCGAGTTGAAGGTGCGGCTCGATGAGCTTTTCGCGACCGGAAAGCTGCTCGAAGCGCAGCGGCTCGAACAGCGCACGACGTTTGATATGGAGATGATGGAAGCGACTGGATCGTGCGCGGGCATTGAGAATTATTCCCGCTATCTGACGGGGCGCCAACCTGGCGATCCGCCGCCGACGCTGTTTGAATATCTGCCCGACAATGCACTCGTGTTCGCCGATGAAAGTCACGTCACCGTGCCGCAAATCGGCGGCATGTTCCGCGGCGACTTCCGGCGCAAGGCAACGCTCGCCGAATATGGATTCCGGCTGCCCTCGTGCATGGATAACCGGCCGTTGAGGTTCGAAGAGTGGGATGCGATGCGTCCGCAATCGGTGTTCGTCTCGGCGACGCCGCAGGTGTGGGAGCTGGAGCAGACCGGCGGCGCTTTTGCCGAGCAGGTGATCCGGCCGACCGGGCTCATCGATCCGCCGGTCGAAATCCGCTCGGCCAAAACTCAGGTCGATGATTTGCTCGATGAAGTGCGCAGCGTTTCGAAAGCCGGTTATCGCACGCTCGTCACCGTGCTCACCAAGCGCATGGCGGAAGACTTGACCGAGTACATGCACGAGACCGGGATACGGGTGCGCTACATGCACTCCGACATCGAAACGCTCGAGCGCATCGAGATTATCCGCGATCTCCGCCTGGGCGCTTTCGATGTTTTAATCGGCATTAACCTGCTGCGCGAGGGTCTCGATATTCCCGAGTGCGCCCTCGTCGCCATTCTCGATGCCGACAAGGAAGGATTTCTGCGATCCGAGACTTCGCTCGTGCAGACCATCGGGCGGGCGGCGCGCAACGTCGATGGGAAAGTCATCCTCTACGCCGACAAGGTGACCGGCTCGATGGAGCGCGCGATGGCTGAGACAAACCGGCGGCGCGAGAAGCAGGTTGCCTACAATACCGCCAACGGCATTACGCCGGCCAGTATCAAGCGAAACATTCACGACGTGATGGCGAGCGTCTACGAGCAGGATCACGTCACGATCGATGCCGGTCTTGACGGCAAGGATGCTCCGCTCGTTGGCCACAACCTCGAAAGAGTTTTGGAAGACATGGAGCGCCGGATGCGGACTGCCGCGGCTGATCTCGAGTTCGAAACGGCGGCTAGGCTGCGCGATGAAATCAAGCGGCTGCGCGAAACGGAGCTGGCGATCGCCGACGATCCGATGGCGCGGCAAGCGCAGGTCGATGAGCGTACCGGCGGTTTTCGGGGTGAGCGCAAGTTCGGCACGCACGCCAACATGCCGCCCCCGACCGAGCGTAAAACCTCCTCGCGCATCGCGACCGAGTACGAGCCGGTGCAGCCGACGTTCGCCCAATCGACGTCGCGGCCTGCGCCACAATCGCGCGCGAAGAAGCCGTCGCTTGACGATATGGGTCCAGGCACCGACCGGGCTATTCCGCTTGCGCGGATGCAGAACATCGATAGCCGCACGAAGGCTGGTGCGTTCGGTGAGAAGATT
>JANOCZ010000283.1:0-9077 GCA_031412455.1 Hyphomicrobium sp.
CCGGCCACCGTATCGGCCACGGCGCTCAGCTCGGTGTCATTCGTGGTCTGGTCAGAGATCATGGCGCGGCAAAGCTCTCAAAAATACCGATTCGGTAATCTAGAGTTTCGACGGCGATCAACTACAACGCAATGATCGGCCAGTTTCTTTCACCATTATCCACCGTCGCGCGAGCTGCCTTGGGCGGAATGCTGGGGGGTCGCAACACCTGAGCCACACCTATGATGGGTTGTTGCGTAGCGTACCGTTCCCCCACCTCACGAATTCACCCGGTCTTCGCCGTTATTTTGCCCTCAACGGGACTGCTGGCGAACCGAATCGCAGCGCTGTTTAGGTCTCGTTAGCCGAATCGGCGTGCTATGAAGGTTCCGGGCGCTTCAGTCCTCCCGGCGTAGTAATGGCGAAGGGAAGCTGCTCGATGTATATGAGTCGAATTGGTACAAGTCCTGAAAGCGCAATCGTCCGGGAACTCCACGGCGCTCGCATCTTGTTGACTGGCCTCAGTGCGACTTGCGGCGTCGATGTTGCGCGCGCGTTCGCCGACCTTCGCGCCCGGCTCATCGTCCACACCACGGACCTGTCGCCCGAAGTGACGGAACTGGTGGCGTTGCTTTCGCAGAACGCCACCGAAATTAGGTTGTATACCGATCCTATTCACATCGCTGACGCAGCCGTCAGGTTTGCGCAAATTGCTGCCCAAGCGTTCGGCGGACTCGATGCCGTCATCAATCTCACGACGGTATCGCGTGAGGAAATCGCTGCAGTGGCCAGCCAGAGCAGCATCGAGAATCTGATTTACGCGAAGCTCACGCCGCTCGCTCACCTGACGGGTGTCACTGCCAACCGGATGCGCCTCGTCGCGAGCGAAGGATTGATCCTCAACGTTTTGTCGATGCCACACCCGCAGACCGCGCGCGAAATGGCTATTGCGTCCGTGGCGCGCACGGCGTTGGCTGCCATGACCAAGACCGAGGCACACGCATGGGCTGGACAAGGAGTGCGCATCAACGCGATCGGTCCGCGCGTCATGACGGCTGCAGCCGACCGCATTGGCGCATGTCTCAGCAACGAGCCAGATATCGCAGCCCTTGCGATCTATCTCGCCTCGAAACGCGGGCGCAGCTTATCGGGGCACATCTTCGATGCCGATGGTGCGGCGTTTGACGGTTGAGGCGACAAACTCGTAAATCGAGCCGCCGCTACACCAATAATTTACCATGTCGCGATACCCCTATCACATCAGTTATGTGAGTGAGGTTGTCATGCGTTTAATAACCGGCCGGACTGTTGCCGACACTATACGAGGGACTTCCGTCGCCGAAGACATCCTCGGCCTCGATGGCAACGACTTGCTCTATGGCGGCGGCGGAGACGACAGAATCTCCGGCGGCAACGGCAATGATTTCCTGTATGGCGAAGTTGGCAACGACACGCTTCTGGGCGGCGCGGGCGACGATCGCATGTTCGGCGGCGACGGCAATGACGTCCTCGGTGACAGCACCGGGCGGGATTACTTTTCAGGCGGACTTGGCTTCGACACGCTGGATTATTCGTCACTGGCAACGGGCCGCGGCGTCGATGTATTCTTGACGCAAGGCATCGGCGGGCGTGATGCGGCCGGCGACACTTATGCGCGAGACATTGAAAACGTCACCGGTTCGAAATTTCAGGATTTCTTATGGGGTAACGGCGTCGATAACGTGCTCAGCGGCGGCGCCGGCAACGACTTTTTGCGCGGCTTCGCCGGTAACGACACGTTTTTGGGCGGCACGGGTAACGATGAAATGTACGGCGATGCGGGCAATGACGTGTTCCGGCCGGGGACAGGTCAAGACATCATCGTCGGTGGGCTTGGCACCGATACAGTCAACATGTCGAGCGAAACTGCGGCGCTCACGATCGATTTCGGCCAGAACAAGTTCTCCGGACCCTTAGCCGTTTGGGGACTGCCCGAAGGCGACCAAATCGACGCTGAAGTGCTCGTTGGCACCAACTTCGACGACGACATCAACATCAACGGTCAAATTGGCTGGAACTTTACAGCGCTAAACGGCGCTGCCGGCAATGATTTGCTCCAGGGTGCAAGTTCGTACTTTGGCGGTACCGGCGAAGACACGATCCGCTTGACGACCGGCAGAGCCGAACAGGTTCATCTGCAGAAAGATCTCGGGTACGACAAAATCACGTTCTTCGACTCGGCTGGCGGCGACCGATTGGTCGTCAGCAAGTCTGCGTTTGGACCGATCAACACAACTGGCGATGCCTACGACTGGGTAGAGACGACGGATTCTCCCGACGCGCTCGCCGCACGCGCTAGTTTCATCTACGAAACCACGACGCAGATCCTGTGGTTCGACGGAGACGGAACAGGCGAAGCTCAGGCGCCGATCGCCATCGCTGGGTTTTATTCGCCAACCGCGAACCCGATTGCGACTGATATCGTCCTTGTCGGATAGTCTTTCGCTCCTGTATCGGAAAACAAAAAAAGCCCCGTTCGACGGGGCTTTTTATTTGGGAACTGCAAATTCTATTATTTCCCACGACTCGTCATGCATTCCCTCAAGACGCATAAGATCTTCTTCTTCTTTCCATTGATGATAACGGGCACGGTTAATCGTTCGGCAAACAAAAGCAGATATTTAGATAGTTCGAGTGAACGCTGTTTTAAGCGAAAATACGCTGTGAGACGATGATTAAGAAGATTAAACACATTCTCGTCGCCGACGACGACCCGATTTATCGCGACGTGGCGCAGGCCGCGCTCGAAAAGTCAGGACACATCATCAGCGTCGCCGCTGATGGCAGCGAAGCCATCGCGCGGCTCGAGAACGAATCGTTCGATGCCGCCATTATCGATTTGACCATGCCGGTTGCCGACGGCGTCACCGTCATCCAAACGCTCCGCAACAGCGTGCTCAACGCGACCATTCCGGTCATCGTCATCACCGGCCACGACGACGCTAGCGCCGTCGAGCGCGCGTATATGGCCGGCGCAACTTCATTTCTCACCAAGCCTCTCAATTGGCTGCTGTTCACGCCGCACATCGATTTCGTCCTCAGGACCGGGCAAATTGAAAATGATTTGCGCGAGGCTAGCGCCACTGCGGCATTTCTGAGTGACCTCAAAAGCGAAATGATGGCGGCACTCGCCAAGGAATTTCAATCTCCGATAAAGACGATATTCGGGTTCTCCGAACTTATTCAGAAAGAGGTCTATGGACCTTTAATGCCGCATGCCTACAAAGACATGATGGCTGATATTTCGAAGTCCGCGCAATCGCTGAACGCGGCGTTGCTGAAAGTCATGGATTTTGGCAACACACTCAGCGAGAGTTTGCAGATCAAATCGGAAGCGGTCAAAGCCCGGGACGCTGTCCTCGACGCAATTGCTGCGCTCGAGCCTCAGGCTTCGCGGCGCGACATCCGCATCGTCTCCGACATCAGAATCGAAGCTGACGCCATCATCAGCGCCGACCGTGCGTTGCTTAACCAAGCCCTGCGCAGCATCATCGAGAATGCGGTGCGGCTATCGCCGCGCGGTTCGGAAGTGCGACTGAGCGCATCATTCGGCGATGACGGCGAGATGGTCGTCAGCATCGATGACCAAGGCCCGCCCATGCCGCAAGACCTGCTCCTCGAGGTCAACGGACGACCGCGCGCACCGGCCTTCTCGACGCAACCCGTTTCGAGTGACGTCAGCATCAAGATCGCCAAAATTCTTACTGAAGCTCATCAGGGTAAACTGACGATTAGATCAGACGAGAGCCTCGGCAACGTCGTGCGTTTGACGATCCCCAAAGTGCGCAGGCCTGCCGCCCAAGCTCCGGTTATTGAACTGATGGGCGGCACGGCATCGCAACAACGGCTGCAAAAGGTTGGCGCCGAATTGTTGCAAGATCCGCGTTTGCGCGAAAAATTGACCGGTTCTCAAAACCCGTTCCGATCGTCTGTTGTGCCCACTGGGCGGATTGCGAATTCGACATGACCACTCACGACATCCTGCCCCGGGCGGACGCTGCCCATTCCAGCCTCGCGATCGAGAAAAAAGTTCAGTCCACGAGATTGAAACTTTTGTTCGATCAATTGCCGCAAGGCTTGGTTGCGACGCTCATCAACGCCTCGCTGCTGACTTACATTATTTGCGATGTCGACAACACAAACGCGCCGTTGGTGTGGCTCGCCTCTATGGTCGCCATGTGCATCATCCGCGCGTGCATGTTTGCTCGCTTTCGCAGCGCCAGCGTTAAGGGCGCCGACTACGCCACGTGGACGAAACTATTCGCTGCGGGTGCGATTGCGACCGCAGCCGTCTGGGGGACAGCTGGCATCGCGTTGTTTCCCTCTAATAGTTACCAGCATCAGGCATTCATCGGGTTCGTGCTGGCTGGCATGGCGGCAGGCGCGTCGGGATCGATGGCGTCTAACGACAAAATCTTCCGAATATATTTGTGGCTGACGATTGCGCCGTACACAATGCGACTGCTCGTCGAAGGCTCACCACTCAACGTGGCCATGGCGGCTATGTCGTTTGTGTTCATTATCGCCATGGGGATGTCGGCGCGACGCAACGCACAGGTCACGCAGGAAGCGTTGCGCCTGCGTTTCGTCAACGACGCACTGGCCCACGATCTCGAACATACGATAGAGAGCCAGCAGCGCACCAACCTCGCTTTGCACGATGAAGTGGCCGAGCACGAGAAGACCATGGCCTCACTCGAAACCGCTGTGCACGAAGCGCAAGCGTCGGTGCGAGCTAAGTCGCAGTTTCTGGCCAACATGAGCCACGAGATCCGGACGCCGATGAACGGCGTGTTCGGCATGACCGACCTTTTGATGCGAACAGAACTCGATTCGCGCCAGAAGAAACTCGTCGGGACTATCAACGAGTCGGCGAAATCGCTACTCACCATCATCAACGATATTCTAGATTTGTCGCGCATTGAAGCTGGCAAATTCGAACTTGACGCGCACGAGTTCAATCTGCGTGATCTCATGGAGCGCGCGGTTGAATTGTTCGCTAGCCAAGCCCACAAAAAGGGTTTGGAAATCTCGCTCTTCATCGACCCCGCCGTGCCTATGTTCGCCAAGGGCGACTCCGGCCGCATCAAACAGATCATGCTGAACCTGATCGGCAACGCGCTCAAGTTTACTAGGTATGGAGAGATCGGGGTTCGGGTGACGCTGCTTAGCCGCGAACTCGATGCGACACGCGTCTGCATAACCATCACCGACACGGGCATCGGCATCGATCGCGCGGTGCTCGATCAATTGTTCCAGCCATTCGCGCAAGCAGAGACGTCGATCAGCCGGCGCTTTGGCGGTACCGGACTTGGTCTGGCGATTGCGCGCCACCTCGCCGAACTGATGGGCGGCACGGTTACACTCGAGAGCCAACTCGGCCGCGGGACAGAGGCGCGCATTGAGATTACGCTTGCTGATGGCGTTATGTCATCGATTGAAGCGCACAGCGATATTTCTGTGCTCGATGGCGCCCGCATCATTGTTATCGACGACCGGGAAACCAATCGCGAAATCGTGTCGAGCTATCTCGAGGGCAGTTCTGCGCGCGTCGAGTGCGCCGCCAGCACGGCCGCCGCATGGCCGATGTTAATTGCTGCCAGCGACGCCAACAAGCCGTTCCACGCAGCGGTGGTCGATATGGTCATGCCTGACGAAAACGGGCTCGAATTCGCAGCGCGGATCAAAGGCCATCCCACGCTTGGGCGACTCAAAATCATCATTGCGACATCGCTCAATTGGCAGGGCGACTTGGTCGCCATCCGGGAAGCTGGCGTCGAAGCCGTGTTGACGAAGCCTGTCCGTCGCGCCGATCTCGTTGATGCTGCGGCCCGTGCCGTTCAGGGAACGCGACATGCCGGCTGGCGGGCTAACCGGTCGAGCGACCTTCAAAGCCAGGGCGCACCAGATCAGTATAGTCAGACGCGCCGGCCGCTGAGCGGCAACGTGCTCGTGGCGGAAGACAATCTCGTCAACGTCGAGGTCGCGAAAGAATATCTAGCCTCGTTTGGCTGTCACGTGTCGATTGTTTATAATGGTCTCGAGGCGGTGGCAGCTGTCGAGAGCGCTAAGTACGACGTCGTGTTCATGGATTGCCAGATGCCGATCATGGATGGCTTGACGGCAACGCGCCGCATACGTTCACTCGAGGCTGAGAACGGCCGGCCCGCGACCGTCATCATTGCCCTCACGGCCAATGCGTTCGCTGAGGATCGCGAGCGCTGCCTCGATGCCGGCATGGACGGATATTTGAGCAAGCCTTACAGCGAAGATCAAATCTATGATCTGCTTCAGAAGCACCTAAATCCGTCTAAAGCGAACGCTCAGGCAGCATTGCCGGCAGAGGTAGCAGCGGCGGATGAACCGGTCAGTCCGGCCCAGCCGCCGGTGATTGGGACCCCCGTATTGGACGAGGGCATCATCGGACCGCTGCGGAAGAGCCGTCCGGACCTTCTCGGGCGGATCATCAAAACCTATCTGGCGCACGCGCCGGTCGCGCTTGCGGATTTGACGGATGCCGCGCACGCGGGCGACTGCGAGCGCATGAGCCGCCAGGCGCACAGTCTCAAATCATCAAGCGCCAACCTCGGTGCATCAGAGCTGTCGGCCAAATGCCGCGAACTCGAGGTCTCGGCAAACGCCGCGGAGATCGCAGTCTCACGCCGATTGGCCACGGAAATCACGCAGAGTTTCGCAGCGCTCCAGCGGGTGCTTGAAGATGAATACACGCGGCTGCCGTTAGCTGCGGCGGGCGTGGCCGTCGACAAACCGACCCGGGCGGCCGGCTGACCCGGCTAGTGCCGTCAGGCGGTGTGCTTGACGCAGAAGTTGCGATCGGCCGGAATGCGGGGCAACCTTCGGCATGGACATTCGGCAGCTGCAGTATCTCGTCGCGCTTGCCCGCGAGAAGCATTTCACGCGCGCGGCGACGGCGTGCAACGTCACGCAACCGACGCTGTCGGGCCGCATCCGGCAGCTCGAACTTGAACTCGGCATTCCGATCGTCGAACGCGGGCAGCGCTATCAGGGGCTAACGGCTGAGGGCGAGCGCGTGCTTAAGTGGGCGCAGCTCATTCTCAACAACTGGTCGTCGATGCAGCAGGAGCTGGCGCAAATCGTGGCCAGTGACGCGAGTTTGTCGGGGCGGCTCGTGCTCGGCGGCATTCCCTCGGCGCTGCCGATGATTCCTTATCTGACGAAGGACGTTCGCGGACTGCATCCGCACATCGATTTCACGATCATGTCGATGAGCTCGGAAGAAATCCTGCGGGCGCTGCAGGATTACTCGATCGATGTCGGCATTACCTATCTCGACAACGAACCGATCAACGGGCTGTTGTCGTGGCCGCTTTATTCCGAGCGGTACTGCCTATTTGTGCCTGACGGTCATGCGTTGGCGCAATGTCCAACAGTTACATGGCGGGAAGCGGCTGCGCTACCGCTCGGTTTGCTGACAACCAACATGCAGAACCGGAGAATCGTCGATCGCGCGTTCCAATCGGTCAATTGCCATCCGCAACCAGCGCTGGAAACAAATTCGGTCATCAACCTATGTTCCAACGTAAGGTTAATGGGATTAGCCAGCATCATGCCGCAATATATCCTGGACATTCTGGGGCGCGACCCGGGCATCGTGGCAATACCCCTCAGTGAGCCTCAGGTTGCCCACAGCGTCGGCTTGGTGGCTCAGGACAGGGACCCACTAGGCCCCCTCGTCAAAGCGTTCTGTGAGGCTGCTAGGTCGTTTTCCGCGCATTTACTGCGATAGATGCAATCGGCTCGCCAACTGCGACAGCCGTCGGGGTTCTTGCCGTTGGCGATAGGTGGGGTCTATAGTGGGATCGGAAAAACCGATTTGATTACGCCGTGCCGATAGGCGAAGTATTTCAGAGCTGTTACTACTTCAAAACCGGTCGAGTTGCGGCGGCAATAGGGTCTGCGCAGACCCAGGAACAGGCCAAATGTCAAAAAAGTCGAAAAAGCCACCACTGGCACCCGCGCCGGTCGTCGAGCCGTCTAATCCAAGTGATGTGCGAGCAATCGCGATCTGTGCGGCGCACGGAAACCGGCCTGATGAGTTGATGGAAATTCTCCATGCCCTTCAACATGAGCTTGGTTACGTGCCCGAGAGCACGTTGCCGCTCATCGCGAACGCGCTGAATTTATCGCGCGCCGAAGTGCACGGCGTCGTCACATTTTATCATGACTACAAGCGCGCGCCGACGGGGCGCCACGTCATCAAGATCTGCCGCGCCGAGGCGTGCCAGTCGATGGGCACCGACAAGTTGTGCCGGCACGCTGAGACGTCGCTCAAGACTGAACTGGGCGGGACAACGGCGGACGGCCGTATTACGATCGAGCAAGTCTTTTGTCTCGGCAACTGCGCGCTCTCGCCGGCCGTGCTCATTGGCGACAAGCTCTATGGCCGAGTAACCCCGCAGCGGTTCGACGAGATTGTCATGTCGCTTGGCCGGGAGACCGCAGCATGATGAAAATTTATGTGCCACGCGATGCTGCCGCGCTGTCAGTTGGCGCCGATGAAGTCGCGGCCGCCATTGCCGCCGAAGCGAAGCGCCTGAAGAAAGACGTCACGATCGTGCGCAACGGTTCGCGCGGGATGCTTTATCTTGAACCGCTCGTTGAAGTCGAAACGGCCAACGGCCGCGTGGCTTATGGGCCGGTGACAGTCGGCGACGTCGGCGATCTGTTTAAGGCCGGATTTCTTGACGGAAAAGCACACAAGCTCGGGCACGGCCTGACCGAAGACATCCCTTATTTTAAAAAGCAGGAACGGCTGACGTTCGCCCGCTGCGGGATTACCGATCCGCTGTCGATCGACGACTACCGCCGTTACGGCGGCTTCGACGGCTTGGTCAAAGCCATCGCGATGGAGCCCATCGATATCGTCACCGAAGTGACGACGTCGGGCCTGCGGGGCCGCGGTGGCGCGGGCTTTCCGACCGGCATAAAATGGAAGACCGTCTACGATATCAAAGCCGAACAGAAATTCGTCGCATGCAACGCTGACGAAGGCGACAGCGGTACGTTCGCCGACCGCA
>JANOCZ010000284.1:0-1776 GCA_031412455.1 Hyphomicrobium sp.
CACTGGTGACGGCGCTCGCGGCAGCGGTTGTCGCATCGACCAATGCGCCGCCGATGAAGGGCAGCACAAACAGGACGACGAATGCCGCTGACACCGTCATCACGGCGAGAGCTTTGGCTTCGACCGGCTCGAAAGGCGCTGCCGCTTCATCGAAGAACATGATTTTGACGATACGCAAATAATAGAAGGCGCCGACGACGCTGGCCACGACACCGATGACCGCCAACGGATAGAGGCCTGCTTTGATCGCTGGCAGAAACGCGTACCACTTGGCCCAAAAGCCGGCGAGAGGCGGGATTCCTGCCAGCGAAAACATCATGACGGCCAAGACGCTTGCCAAGCGCAAATCGGTTTTGGCGAGGCCGGCGAGTTCCGATATTTCTTCGACGTTTTTATCGCCGCGGCGCATCGACAGGATGCAGGCGAACGTGCCCACCGTCATTGCGACATAGATCGACATGTACATCAGCACGCCCGAGATGCCCTCGGCATTGTTTGCGGCCAGTGCGACGAGCGCAAAGCCGACGTGGCCGATCGACGAATAGGCCATCAGGCGCTTGATGTTCGTCTGACCAATGGCGGCGAAGGCACCGAGCACCATCGAGGCGATCGCTAAGAAAATAACAATCTGCTGCCATTGCGCACTCGCGTCTGGCAACGCGCTTTGCGTGAACCGCAGCAGCAGCGCCATTGCCGCAACCTTCGGCGCTCCGGCGAAGAAAGCTGTGACCGGCGTCGGCGCGCCCTCGTAAACGTCCGGCGTCCACATGTGAAACGGGACGGCTGCAACCTTAAACGCGAGCCCGACCATCACGAACACGAGGCCGACGATCAGCCCCAGGTTCGTTGCCATTTCCGGCTGCTTGAGAGCTGCTGCAATGCCAGCGTATCCGGTCGAGCCCGTCACGCCGTAGAGGATCGAGGCGCCATAGAGCAGCATCCCGGACGAGAGCGCGCCCAGTACAAAATATTTAAGCCCAGCCTCGCTCGAGCGCAGATCATCGCGCTTGAAGGCGGCGACGACGTAGAGTGCCAGCGACTGCAGTTCGAGGCCAAGGTAGAGCGCGATCATGTCGTTGGCCGACACCATCATCAACATGCCGAGCGTCGCTAAGAGCACGAGCACTGGGTATTCAAACAGCATCACCTTGGCGCGGGTGAAGTCATCGAAGGTCATTAGCAGCGTCAACGCGGCGGCGATGAGAATGAGCACTTTGAGGAAGCGGGTCAAACCGTCGGATACGAATGCACCGTCGAACGATTGCGTCGTGCCGGTCGCGGAGACGACAGCCAAAGCCGCGGCAAGCAGCACGCCGATCGCCAGCCAGCCCGTCAACCGGCCAGCCTGTTCGCCGTCGCGTGAGAATGCTCCCAGCATCAGCAGCGCCATGGCGCCGAGCGCCAGGATCAGTTCGGGCCAGACGGGTGCGAGTTGTGAAAGGTCCATTCGTTCCTCAATGCGCCAGCATGGCGGCAGCCGGGCGGATCGCTGCTTCGTAATTCTGGACGAGATTTTTGACCGACGCCGCTGTTACGTCGAGCACGGGTGCTGGATAGATCCCATAGAAAATCGTCAGCAGCACCAGTGGCGCGAGGATTGCGATCTCGCGCGGCGATAGATCGAGCAGCCCTTTGAGGCTTGGCTTTTCGAGCGCGCCGAAGATCACGCGGCGATAGAGATAGAGCGCGTAGGCGGCCGACAGAACCACGCCGGTCGTTGCCAACAGCGCGACCCAGGTGTTCGACTTGAACGCGGCCAATAGCGTCAAGAATTCG
>JANOCZ010000285.1:0-25871 GCA_031412455.1 Hyphomicrobium sp.
TCGTGCGCTGCTGCCCGACATCCGCTGAGCCGTTGAGCGTTGGTCTAAAGCCAGATTCGGCGCGGCTCACCTCTTCGTCCGTGGCGCGCAATTTTGCCCGTTCAGAATCGAGCTTGGGGTTTGTCTGGTAGGCCGCCGACATAGCGTCCCGGAGGCTCTCAGCACTGGCCGGCGATGCCGCAGTGCACGCCAACGCCGCCGCGAGCGTGGCCATGCTGACCCCGCTTCGCAGAACCGACCCGGTCCAGCTCTGACACCTCCACGACGCCGACATCAGCATTCCAAGCTCCGCAACCCTCGAAACAAACTTTGTTTCTCAAGCCGCGATTGGCTGCTGATTCGCTGAACGAAACGTAAAGCGCCGGCTTTGCCCGGCATTGCGGGCCCCGAGGTACTCAAGCCGTACGGGGGCGGTTTATCTCAGAATTGGAACGACTTCGCCCGCTCAAAGCCGGGCAGACACACCGCTCCAGCATCGAACGCGACCCGTCGGGATATCGCCTGCGCGGCGTCAGGCCCAACCCGTTGTATGATCACAGCCTGTCCGACCCGCTCGCTTGTATCGATCCCCACAAGACGGCCGGCAGGAGAAAGCTGCGCGATGATGCCGGGCGGCAATACCTCAAACCCACCCTCGATCACGATCACGTCGAACGGCGCCAGCGGTTCCCAGCCGGCGTGAAGCGGGCCGATCACCCGCGTCACGTTCGCCGGCAAACCCACAGTCTCACAGCCTGTGGCCTCAAGCGCCACCACTGACCCGGCCAGACGGGCGGCGACCGCTGCCGAATATCCCAAAAGTGCGCCAACAATCAAAACCTTGTCGGTCTCGCGAATGTCGGCAAGTTGTACCAGCCGGGCGAACGCGCGCGGCGCCATCAATTGGCGTCCCGGCGCGACCGATAGAGCTTCTTCCATGTAAGCGAGGCTCGTGAGCGCCGCCGGCACGAATTGTTCGCGCACAACGTCACGCATGGCGCTCGTGATACGCCGGTCGGTCACGTCGCTGGGGCGCACCTGACTTTCGACCATCGTCCTGCGTTGAGCGGCGCTATCCGCCATGCCACAACCTCCATAATACCTTCGAGCGCCGAATCCGGCACCGTTGCTGCTCGTATACGTTACACACAGCCAGTCGGCGACGTCGAAAGCCGTCGCACACGCATATTCGCAATTTTGCGCCAAATTGCGCGGCGTGAACGCCTTGTAAAAGCTTGTCGCGGTATGGTAGACGCGCGTTCCGCTTCAGTGTCATCGATGCCGCTGAGACGGCAAGGCGATGAGGCCACGTGGCGGAGTGGTGACGCAGCGGACTGCAAATCCGCGCACCCCGGTTCAATTCCGGGCGTGGCCTCCAATTACACCAACGACGAAACTTGCCGGTCCACGCACGACAACGAGTGAAATCTTGACGTGCGTTGATTGATAGCAGCACGTAAAGGTGTTGTAAGCCCTCGCCATAGGCGCGCGGTTCTGTTAATCGGAGCCCCCGTCTCGGGAAGATGCAAAGAGAGCCACCCCGGTGGTTCGGTATTCCGCGGTAGC
Source organism: Hyphomicrobium sp. (assembly GCA_031412455.1). Taxonomy (GTDB): domain Bacteria; phylum Pseudomonadota; class Alphaproteobacteria; order Rhizobiales; family Hyphomicrobiaceae; genus Hyphomicrobium_B. The sequence goes on from JANOCZ010000285.1 coordinate 1,546, forward strand.
TCAGTGGTAGAGCGTCCGACTGTTAATCGGATGGTCGTAGGTTCGAATCCTACCCGCGGAGCCAATTATCCTTTCTCGCCCAAACTGAGCAGTCGCTCACCTCGGCGCCGTGGACGACTCGAGGGGCACTGGCTCGCTCACCGCAAACGTCCCGTCCCAATCGCGCCATCCGTCGCTTCCTTCCGAAAACCAGAACAGCGACGTGTACCCGTATCCAGCGGCGCGCCGCACGGCGTTCCAGCTCATCCAGCAGTCCGCCTGACAATAGACGATGATTGCTCGCGCCTTGTCGCCGCCCGTGAGCCGCTCGAGGTTGTCGCGGAAGTAATGGTCCATCTGAACCGTTAGCACCCCGCGGCCGACGTCGGGCAGCCACGTCGATCCAGGAATATTTTGCCGGGCAGTCGCGATGTGCCACCGCCCGCCAGCCAGATCGCCCCCAGCACCGTCGGACGCCATGACATCGATCAAAAGTGCATTGCGGGATTTGACAAGCCCCTCGACATCGGCAGCGTGAATAAGGGTGCCGCCCGCAACAGTAGCTGGCACAGGCGAACGGTAGCGGCTGATGCGATAGCCAGATACCGCATCGAACTCGGGCTCGTTCGCCACTGCCGGCACGCATCCAAGAAACATCGACGCAGCGATGATCATGAAACGAACGCGCCGCAAATATCCGATCATTGAACGAGAAACATTGCGTTATCGCATCTCGATCAGCTTCGATCGCGACAGATATTCCGGCGACGCCTTGACCGCGACGCCCCACGGATAGCGCCCGACTTTGACAGACTTAATCGCTTTAATCATTCCGCCATCCCGGCCGGTATCGATGACTGTGACATCGTTTGACACGCCGTTGGTCGTGAACAATTTGTCTTCTTCGGGCGTCAGCGCGAGATGCCAAACGCGCTGGCCGACGAGGATATACGAGCGCACCTCCGCTGTTTCGACATCGACGACGGCAACGCGATTGGCAGGCCCGAGCGCCACGAATGCCGTCTTCCCGTCGCGCGTCATCTCGATCCCGACCGGTTGAACGCGGTCGCGCGCAACACCTTGGATCTCAAAACCGATTTTCTTTTCGACCGTCAGCGAGGCAACGTCGATGATGGACACCGTGCCGCCGATCTCGGACGAGACCCACAGCTTACGCCCATCAGGCGTGAACTCGGCGTGCCGGGGCCGCTGATCGACGAGAATGTTGGCTTTGCTCTCAAACGTCTTCGTGTCGATGATGTGCGCCATGTTCGTCGTCTCCGACGTCGTGACGACGATCGAATCGTCGGGTGAGACGGCCATACCCTCGGGCTCGACGCCGACATCGACCTGCTTGACGACCTGGCGCGTCGTCACATCGACGATGGTCGTAACAGCGTTGTCTTCGTTGGCGATGTAGAGGCGCTGGCCGTCGTGCGACAAAGCAAACTGTTCGGGATCGGCCCCTGACGGCAAATCATCGATCAGCTTGTCCGTCGCCGCGTCGAACACCTGCACGGCATTACTATCGCTGGCACACACGTAGAACTTTTTAAAATCGCGCGAGAAGGTAATGCCCCGCGGCCGCTTACCGACCGGAATGGTGCGAACCAGGGTGAAGGTCGCGCTATCGAGCACCGAGACGGTGTTGTCCTTCTCATTTGTCACATATATCTCATGCCCCGACGCCATCTCGCTGCCGAAAAGGCCAAAGACAAGGACTGTGCGGCAAAGCCGTTGCATGAACGATACCTAATTAATGTGCTGAGCAAGCGCTATGCAGACGTGACTTCGCGGTTTTAAGATGGCGCAGCCGCGGACCATGCGCAAATTCGACTATAGAACTAAAGGGCAATTCCGGGCTCGATCGTCGATGCCTAGGGTGCCCGACAATTATACCCACAAACTCGGTCGGAAACGGAGTAATTTATGAAATTCGCGCGCCTTCAGCGCGCTGCAGCAGTTGCAGCGCTCGTTGCCATTGTGCCCGTCTACAGCGCTCTCGGGCACGGTGACGTGACACCTCAACCCGTCGATACGGCGGGGCTCGAGGCTTTAGGCGCCGATTGGCGCACTGAAAACCCCTACTCGGGAAATGCCAAGGCGATCGAAATCGGCACTTCGGGTTACAACCAGAATTGCGCCCGGTGTCACGGTCTAGAAGCAATCTCCGGCGGACTGGCGCCGGATTTGCGGTTCTTGGAAAAAGGCAAAACCGGCGACGAGTGGTTTATCCAGCGTGTTCGCAATGGTGCCAAGAAGTCTGACGGCACGACGATCATGCCGGCGTTCGAAGGCCTGTTCACGCAAGAGGCCATGTGGGCCATCCGCGCGTACTTGGAGTCGAAACATACGGAATGACGTCCGCCCCGCGAAAATCAGCCGCCCAGGGTCCACGACTCGCCCTCGCCTTCTACGCGGCGATGTGTGTGCTCGCCGCGGCGGCCACCGTCACCGCACGCCCGCTCGATGAGGTCATCGCGGCCAAATCTCTGCGCGTCATCGCCTATCAGGATAACGCGCCGTTTTCGTGGGACGACAACGGGCAAACCAAAGGCATCGATGTCGAACTAGGCCGCGCCCTCGCGCGCGAATTGGGCGTCGATGCTGAAATCGTCTTGCGTATGCAGGGAGAGAAACAAGACGATGACCTCCGCGCGAATGTGTGGCGCGGACCATTGACCGGCGGCGGCGTCGGCGATGTGATGATGCACGTTCCGGTCGATCGCGAGTTTGCCGCCCGCAACACGGAAGCGATCATCGGTAACCCGTACTTTCAAGAGCGTGTCGCCGTCGCCATCCATCCCGAGCTAACCGGCGACGTCAAATCATTCGACGTTTTCAAAGACAAAAAAATCGGCGTCAAGATCGGCACGGTAGCTGACTACTTCTTGATGACCTTCGAGAGCGGCGCACTGATCGAAAAGATTTCCCATCACGTCAAAGCCGAATTGGGCGCCAAAGAATTCTTGGCAAAAGAAACCACAGCGTTGATGGGCGTCCGCTCCAGTATCGAATCATCGCTTCAAGCCGCCGGCCACAAACCGGTATTCGTCGAACCTCCCATGAACGGCATTTACCGGTCAAACTGGGTTGTCGGCATGGCGTGGCGAGAGAACAGCCGCGACCTGGGCTATGCGCTGCAGGCGGCACTTGAAAAAATAACCGCGTCGGGCGAATTGAAGCGCATATTCGCCACCCATGGCGTAACTTACTTCGAGCCGCCGCTCAAATAACGAAAAGGAAGCACGTGATGATGCGCCTTTCTCTGCTCGCGGTCGTCCAGCTTCTTTCCATTTCCAGCGCCAGCGCGGCCATGCCCGACGATCCGCTTCACTCGTCGATGTGGGCGACGCTCGCCGCTCGCTACTTCAAAGATGCCCCCGTCGTCTTTGATGATCGCGTGAAGGTCATTGTTCCCTCGATCACTGAAAACCAAGCTCAAGTCCCGGTCACCGCCGACGCACGCGGCCTTGAGAACGTCGAAAAGCTGATCGTCTTTGCCGACTTGAACCCGATCCAGCACGTTCTGACGCTGACCCCACAGAGCGCCGCGCCGTATGTATCGTTCCGCATGAAAGTCGAACAGGGAACTCCCGTTCGCGCTGCAGCCTTGACCGCGGACGGAACGTGGCATGTCGGCAGCATTTATTTGGATGCTTCAGGCGGTGGCTGTTCGGCATCCGCAATGGCCCGCAACGATGCCGATTGGAGCACGACGCTTGGCCAAACGCAGGCCAAGTTGTGGCGTGAGCCCGACGGCATGACGCGCGCAAGGTTCCGTGTCCGCCATCCGATGGATACGGGGCTGGCGAAAGATAACACACCGCCGTATTTCATTGAGCGCATGGAGATGCGCGGCTCATCGGGAAAACCGCTGGCGACACTCGAATTGTTTGAACCCGTATCCGAAGATCCAACTTTGACATTGATGCTCCGCCTTCCAACCGGTGACGCCGCGCTCGAACTCGACGGCCGCGATAACAACGGCGGAACTTACAAATCGAGCATCCCTGCACCAGGCCGCCAAAGCGCGCGACCAACGCCTAGCGTTTTCGGATAAGCCTGATGGTCACTCGTCGCGAGACGTTGAAACTAATTCCAGCAGCCCTGACGGCGGCGCAGATCCTCTGGGCAATAGAAGCCGCTGCCGCGCCGCTGAAGTACGTATTAAAACCCGACAAAATCGCCGACGGCGTCTGGGTGATAGCTGGCGCGCCGGAAGCGATTACGATGACCAACGGCGGCGCTATCGCTAATGTTTCAATCCTCGATACGACGGCCGGCGCAGTCATCATCGATACCGGACCTTCCCGGCGTTACGGCGAAGCATTGGCAGCACTCGCGCAAGAGTTGACCGGCAAGCCCGTCGCCCGCGTTTACAACACCCACTTTCATCCCGACCACGTGATGGGAAATCAGATCTTTGCCCGCGATTATATCGCCGCGCCGAAGGGGGTCATCGACGGGCTCAAAGACTTGGGCAACGCTTTTGCCGACGCGATGTATCGCTCAGCCGGCGATTGGATGCGCGGCACCGAGGTTGTATTGCCGGGGCTGACACTCACCGCCGAGGTCGAGGATTTCGGCAACCGCCGCATCCGCCCCCTCGCCATGCGCGGCCATACCGCCTCCGACCTCGTGCTATTTGATGAGTTGTCGGGAATTCTTTTCACCGGCGATCTCGTCTTTCTCGACCGCGCACCGACAACGCCACACGCCGACATCGAGCGCTGGCGCATCTCACTTGCGAACCTCGGCGCGCTCCCATTCTCAAAGCTGGTCCCCGGACATGGCCCGACAGAAGAGAGCGTGCGTGGTATCGAACAGACGCGCCTTTGGCTCGAAGCCGTCGAAACAATCATCCGCGACGCTTTCGAAAAAGGTCTCGACATGACGGAGGCTATCGCGCTCCCCCTCCCGCCCTGGACGGAAAAAATAGCGCTCGCGCGCTATGAGTACGAGCGCACCGTGATGCACCTTTATCCCAAACTGGAAGCCGCACGCTGGCCGCGCGTCGATGGCAAGGGCTGACCTCGCATTGAACATATCGCAGTCCACTTGAGCTTTTCGACTTTAGGCGCATAGACCAATTGCCAATAAGTGCCTCGATGTCGTCGCGTTACTGTCTTACTCAGCCGGACTTCCACGCGCCTTAAGCGCACACTGCGAAATTGGAAGCAGGCGGGAAACGCAACCAAGGGGACTTGAATGAAAACCTGCACATGGTTGGCAACCGCGAGCGCCGTCGCGCTCTCGGTCTGCCTCACTGTACCGTCGTTCGCCGATGTTTCGATCAAAGACATTCTTGACGACGCGACGACCACGAATGACGTCGTGACCGCGGGTCTCGGCGGCCAGAACCAGCGCTACAGCCCCCTAAAGGCTGTGAATAAAGAAAACGTCGGCTCGCTCGCACCGGCCTGGGCAATGTCCCTTGGCGGAGAAAAAATGCGCGGCCAGGAATCACAGGCGCTCGTCAAAGATGGCGTCATGTATATCACCGGCTCCTACAGCCGCATTTGGGCAATCGATATCAAGACCGGCCGTGAAATCTGGCAGTACGATCATCGCTTGCCAGAAGGCATTCTGCCTTGCTGCGACGTCGTCAATCGTGGCGCGGCGCTGATCGGCAATGCCGTCGTATTCGGCACGCTCGATGCGAAGTTGGTCTCCCTCGACCAGAAAACCGGCAAGGTGATCTGGACGAAGGAAATCGACGACTTCAAGGGCGGCTATTCCTACACGGCCGCACCGCTGATCGTTCCCTCCAAGGCTCACGGCGCTCTGATCGTCACCGGTGTCTCGGGCGGCGAATTCGGCATCGTCGGCCGCGTCGAAGCACGCAAAGCCGACAACGGCGATCTCGTCTGGTCGCGTCCAACCATCGAAGGCCACACCGGTACGCTCAACGGCAAACCATCGACGATGACCGGCAAGGCTGGCGAATCGTGGAAGGGCGACCTTTGGAAAACCGGCGGCGGCGCCACTTGGCTCGGCGGCACGTATGACGCTGAAACGAACCTGATCTTCATCGGCACGGGTAACCCTGCGCCGTGGAACAGCCACATGCGCCCTGGCGACAACAAGTGGTCGTGCGCGCGCATCGCCATCGATCCAGAAAGCGGCGAAATCAAATGGGGCTACCAGACGACACCGAACGACGGCTGGGACTTCGACGGCGTGAACGAACTTGTGCCGTTCGACATGGGTGGCACGAAAGCCGCCGCCACTGCTGACCGTAACGGCTTCTTCTACGTGCTCGATCGCACCAACGGTAAGTTCCTTTCGGGCACGCCGTTCGTCGAGAAAATCACGTGGGCTAAGGAAATCGGCAAGGACGGCCGTCCGGTCTTCAATCCGGAAAACCGACCTGGCGATCCCAAGGCTTCGAAAGATGGCAAGAAGGGCGCCGGCGTATTCTCGGTACCAAGCTTCCTCGGTGGCAAGAACCAGCAGCCGATGGCCTACAGCCCAGATACCAAACTGTTCTACGTCCCAGCCAACGAATGGGGCATGGACATTCACAACGAGCCCGTCACCTTCAAAAAAGGTGCGGCTTACTTGGGCGCCGGCTTCACCATCAAGCCGACGTTTGAAGACCACATCGGCGCACTGAAGGCGATCGATCCGACAACCGGTAAGATCGTTTGGCAGAACAACAACAAAGCTCCACTCTGGGGCGGCGTTTTGACGACCGGTGGCGGCCTCGTATTTTACGGCACGCCAGAAGGCGAGCTGAAAGCTGTTGACGACGCGACCGGCAAGGAGCTTTGGAGCTTCAACACCGGTTCGGGCGTCGTCGCACCGCCGATCACCTGGGAACAGGACGGCGAGCAGTACGTGTCGGTCGTGTCCGGTTGGGGCGGCGCCGTGCCGCTATGGGGTGGCGAAGTTGCCAAGACCGTATCCAACCTGAACCAGGGCGGCATGGTCTGGACGTTCAAGCTGCCAAAGAAAATGGCGGCCAACTAAACGCATTCTCCTAGACTTGCATGCTTGAACTTTTAGACGGGGTGAGCCATCGGCTTACCCCGTTTTTTTGTGCTACGACCATCGTAGTGCAGATGACGGAGACCTTGTGCCAACGCAGCGTGCCACCCTCAAGCGATCGGCGCTGATGATCTTCTCGGTGATGCTTGCAGCCCTGATCCCAGCTCCAGCAAGCGCCGCCGATCAACCCTCAGCAGAAAAGCCCCCCGTTGACACCGCGCTGGTCTTAGCCGTCGACGTCTCGAACTCCGTCGATGCTGAACGCTATTGGCTGCAGATGGAGGGCATCGCCCAGGCTCTCGAAGATCAAGGCGTGATCGACGCCATTCTGGCCGGGCCCAAAGGCGGCATCGCGCTGGCCCTCCTGACCTGGGCCGACCACGCTAACCTAGCCCTCCCCTGGCAGGTCATCCGCTCGGCCGCCGACGCCCGCAACTTTGCCGCGCGCATCCGCACTGTCCCGCAGACGACCGGCGAGTACACCTGCGTTGCGCGCATGCTTGAAAAGACCCGCGAGATCGTCGTCCCCGACATACCCGCCACTGCCGATCGCCTCGTGATCGACGTGTCAGGCGACGGCATCGACAACTGCGCCGAGCCAGGTGTCACAGCGGTCGAGCGCGACCTGCTCGTGACCTCGGGCTTCACGATCAACGGCCTGCCGATTATCGTCAAAGGGGAAAACGAAACTGTCGGAGCCGGCGCCTATCGCGCGCCCGGCTACGGCCTCAAAGAGATCCCGTTGCAGGACCAGAGCCTGACGACCACGCTCGACGCCTGGTACCGGTCGAACGTCATTGGCGGAACCGGAGCCTTCATCCTCAAAGCCAATGGCTTTGAAGATTTCGGCCGCGCCTTCCGCCAGAAGTTCGTCTCCGAAATCAGCACCCTCGAGTAGACGTGCAGCAACGGCGCTGACAACTCGCTCTCTACGGCGCCAACGCTGCGGCCGCCGACGCTGGCGGCGCGTCATTCTCGTCGCGCGCATAGAGCGCCCGCGCATTTTCCCCGTCACGCCCGTAGATATCCGGACGAAACTCTACGCGACCTGAGCCGGGCTCGGCCCACGCTGTGATGTAGGCAAAATAGACCGGCAGCGGCCGCGTCAAATTAAGGTCGAGCGCCTGCCCGCCATCGACGACGGCCTGAGCCTGGCCGGGCTGATCCCAACCAGCTTCATTGCGTGCGATCCTCTCGGCCAGCTTGAACACGTCTTGCACCCGCACGCAGCCCGCCGAGAACGGACGCCCGCGCTGTTCGAACAGTTTCTTCATCGGCGTATCGTGCATGTAGACGCCATGCTCGTTGGCCATATCGAGCCGCACAAGCCCAAGCGCATTCTTATCGCCCGGATCCTGCTTGAATTTGTAGGAGGCAACGGCTGGCGAGTACCAATCGATCGAGCGTCTGTCGATCTCCGGGCCGTTGACGCCGTTAAAGACGCGAATACCTTCGTTTTCCAGGTACTCGGGCTCCTTCTGCAAGCGCGGCACGAGATCGAGGGTCGCGACACTGTCGGGCACGCGCCAATACGGGAAGAAATTGAGCGCCTTGATGATCGCTCGAATGTCGGGCGTCTGCCGCTCGGACCGTCCGACGATCACGCGGTGCCGCTGCTGCACTTCATGACGCTCGACGGCCTCGAGCTGGAATGCTGGCACGTTGACGAACACATAGCGCTCTTCGTTGCCGCACGACGCCAGCGCCCGCAAGCGTTCCAGATTGAGTTTAAGCTGTTCGACGCGCTGCTCCGCCGTCACGTTGAGCACCGGGTACATCGATTGTTCGATACGCCCCGTTGGCCGAACGCCGTGGCGCAATTGAAAGCGCTTGACCGCCGCTTCAAGCTCGGCGTCGTACGTCTGGCTCGCGTAGTACTGACTGTTGGCCGGCATGTCGCCGCTAACCTTCAAACGCTTGCGCAAAATCGCCACGCGTTCGTCTTCATCGCCAGGGCGCATCATCCGGCCCGTGGGCACGAGCGGCCATCCACCGCCAGCGACGATGCGCTCATACTTTTCGATCGCGCCTCCGATGGCGTTGAACATCTCCTCGCCGCACCACGGCGTGGAATCCGGGCGTAGATCCTGAAGCACTTCGACTTTGCGTTCGGGCTTGTCCTGCTCGCGCGGCCGTCCCGAATAGTCGGGTTCACCCGTCGCAAATCCGTCCCACCAGTTGCCAGCACTTACTGGCGAAGCGCCAGCCATGCACCCAATGCCAGCAATCATCGCGAGCACTAATGCCGGAACCATTGAATCCCAGCCGCGATAACCGCCGCGTCTCCCCAAAACCGTCATCCCGCCTGCCTGCTCTTGTGTGATCGCCCGCGTTCCGGGCGTTTGAGATGATCGACAAATGATCGCCATCCGATCGTGATCATCGCCGCGCTGCTAGTCAGCCGCCGCTTCGTTCAGTTTGCCTTGCCGCATCAAAAAAACGAAAGCAAATCTGAGCGATATCTACCCCACGGGATATGGCGAAACAGTGACCAGATGACAGCGAAAATAATCGTTGACTAGGGCTCAAATGCGCATGTCAGTCTTGCCACGAAAACGCAACGCCATCGGCTGCGAATCACTCACGAGCGCGCAAAGTGATCAAAGCCCGTCTGACGGATGGTAAGATTTTCGCCATTCGGCAACGCGACCGTCACGCCACTGCCAGGCGCAAGCACCCCCAACAGAGTGACATCGAACAACAGCGACGACAGCTCGCTTCGAAATTTCGCGATGTTGCCGGGCGGTATCGCAAACAGGATCTCGTAGTCGTCGCCGCCCGTCAGCACGGTTTCGATACGGTCGCTCTGCCCCGCGACCACCACGCGCGCCGCTGTCGATAACGGCACATTGACGACTTTAATCGCGAGCGCAGCATCAGCGCCGGCCGCCAGCCGGCCAGCGTCCTTGACCAAACCATCTGACACATCGAGCGCTGCCGACGCATAGCGTTTCAGAAGCGGTATGAGCTCGACCCTAGGCTGCGGCCTCAAATACCGCCGCAGCAAGAACTCACGATCGAGTGGCTCGAGATTGCCAAGCGCACCCTCCGACGTCCTGAGCAACAAGCCGAGCGCCGCATCGCCAATCGTGCCCGAAACGAACACGTGATCACCGATCCCCGCACCTGCACGCCGCAAGAAACCACCGCGCGCAACTTTCCCAAAGGCCGTAATTGAGATCGACAGCGGCCCCGGCGTCTGGTCGGTGTCGCCACCAATCAACCGGCATCCAAATGCCGTCTGCGCTTCGAGCAAGCCGGTCGCAAAACCCGTCATCCATTCGCCGCGCGGCGCGTCCGGAAATGCCAGCGCCATCGTGTAACAGAGCGGATCGGCACCCTTGGCGGCAAGGTCTGAGATGTTTACCGCCAGAGCTTTCCAAGCGATATCTTGCGGTGCGTCATCGGCGAAAAAATGCACGCCAGCGATGACCGGATCGGTCGACACGACGAGGTCCACCCCGTCCTCGGTCTCAATCAGCGCCGCATCGTCGGCAAGCCCGAATGCGCCAGCCGCACCTGCAGCCAACGGCGCGAGATAGGTTTGGATCAGCTCGGTTTCGTTCCAGATATTGTCATTCAAGGTGGCATCATCCTGCTGCGGGCTCGCACACCCCGCCGCGGTCACGTTTTATCCGGCGTCGCCTCAAATTCCCGGGCGCGAACGGCGTGCGCTATCTTATCGAGAACGCCGTTGACGACGCGCGGTTCGTCCTCGGAGAAAAAGAAACGCGCAACATTAATGTATTCGTTGATGACGACTTTGGCTGGCACGTCACGGCGATCGAGCAGCTCCGCGACACCAGCCCGCAGCACAGCTCGTAATATCGAATCGACGCGGACAAGCCGCCATCCCGTGGCCAATTGCTCATCAACCATCGGATCAATCTCGCGCTGACGCCTCAGCACGGCACGCAAAATGTCCGCAAAGAACGTCCGGTCAGCTCCAGCGATTGTCTCGTCGCGGCCTTCTTCCGTGAACCGCACGGCGAGGAACTCGGCGATGACGTCGTTGAGATCGGTGCTGGCCATATCCATTTGATAGAGCGCCTGCACCGCCGCAACACGCGCGGCCGTGCGCGCCGAAATCGGATCGGCCTTTCCGCCCTGCCCGCCGCCTTCGCTGGTGGCCGAGCCACGCGCGCCCGTTTTCGCCGAATCTTTCTTGCCCGCACTCGTCATGACGCGCGTCCCCAAAATCCGCGCTTCAGTTCAATCAGCGCTAAACATGCGCGCGCCGCATCGCCGCCTTTGCCAGCCCGGCCGCCGTTAGCCCGAGCCATTGCCTGCGCATCGGTCTCGACCGTCAGAATTCCGTTGCCGACCGCCACGTCGTGCCGGGTCGCCACGTCCATGACCCAGTGATTGGCGTTGTTGCAAACGATATCGTAATGCGCCGTCTCGCCGCGAATTACGCAGCCAAGCACGACCGCGCCATCAAACGTCATGCGTCCCGCCGCCCGGGCAGCAACCGCCGCCGCCAATGCTTGCGGTATTTCCAATGCACCTGGCACTATGATCCTTTCGAAAGTTGCGCCTCGCGCCGTCAATTCTTCGCTGGCGCCGTCCGCGAGTCGATCGGCAATCGCCTCGTAAAAGCGTGCTTCAATGATCAGCACATGCGCGCGCAAATTGTGCGCTTGAATCTCGCCGGCCGCGACCGAAGTTTTCTGAACCATAATCTACTCGATCCGGCGGGTGCCGGTCACGCGAAGCCCAAACGCTTCGAGGCCGACGTAAACATGCTCGGGCGATGTCGTCAAAAGCGTCATGTCCTTGACGCCGAGATCGGCCAGGATCTGCGAACCGATGCCGATCTCAACCTGCCGTCGTTCGGTCGCCGCATCGCGCCGCCCGTGCGGCTCAGTTTGCCGCTGCACCCAATCCGACATCGATTTCGGCCGGATATCGCGGATCAGCACGACCACGCCGCGCCCTTCCTGCTCGATCGCCCTCATCGACTGCTCAATCGCCGTGCCACTGTCGCCGTGACCGCCGATGCCAAGCACATCATGCAGCACGTTGAGGGCCTGCACGCGCACGAGCACCGGCCCACCCTTATGCAAATTGCCCTTGACCAGCGCCAAATGCTCGGCCGGCTCGACCGTCGTCTCGTAGACATGCAAATCAAACGCGCCGGCAATCGTCGTCTCGACTGGCATCCGGGCGACCGGCTTGATGATCCGGTCGTTCTTCAGGCGATAAGCAATCAGATCCTCAATCGCCCCGATCTTCAAACCGTGCGTCTTCGCAAACGGCACCAAATCTGGCATCCGCGCCATTGTCCCGTCATCATTCATGATCTCGCAAATGACCGCCGACGGGAATAATCCAGCGAGCCTCGACAAATCGACGGATGCCTCTGTATGCCCAGCGCGCACCAGCACACCACCCTCGCGCGCGATCAGCGGAAATACATGCCCCGGCGAGACGATGTCGGTCGCACCTTTGGTCAGATCGATTGCCGTCGCGATCGTGCGCGCCCGATCGAACGCTGAGATGCCGGTTGAAATGCCCTCGCGCGCCTCGATCGACTGCGTGAAGGCCGTGCGATTACGCGACGCGTTGGCTCGCACCATAAATTCGAGCCGGAGTTCTTGCGCTCGCGCCTGCGTCAGGGACAAGCATACGAGACCGCGCCCGTGCTTGGCCATGAAGTTGATCGCATCCGGCGTTGCCATTTGCGCGGCGATGACGAGATCACCCTCGTTTTCGCGATCCTCCGCATCGACCAGCACGACCATGCGGCCGTTCTGCATGTCCTCGATGATCTCCTCGATCGGCGACAGCGCGGACGCAGGCTTTACGGCTTGCCCACTCTTCACGGATTGCCCACTCTTCACAGATTGTATGTGCGAGATGCCCTTCATCAGGGTCTAAACTCCATGAGCCGCGCGACGTAGCGCGCGAAAACGTCGACTTCGAGATTAACAGGATCGCCCTGGCTTTTCGCGCCCCATGTCGTCACGGTCAAGCTGTGCGGAATGAGATTAACGCCAAAGCGAACGCCGGCGACTTCGTTGACGGTGAGCGACGTGCCATCGAGCGCCACCGAACCTTTCGTGGCGATGTAGCGCGCCAAGTGCTCGGGCGCCTCGAACAAAAACCGCCGGCTTTCGCCATCGTTAACAATCGACACGATCCGCGCAACCCCGTCGACATGACCCGACACGATGTGCCCGCCAAGTTCATCGCCGGCCCGCAACGACCTCTCGAGGTTGATCCGGCGTCCAGCCACCCACGTGCCAAGCGTCGTCCGGCTCAACGTCTCGTTCGACACATCGACCGTAAAAACGCATCCGCTGTCCTCGCGCTTGACTGTCGTGGCCGTCAGACACACGCCGTCACAACAGACCGACGTCCCGGCATCGCCGGGTTGCAACGGGTACGATGAGCGTATCGTAAACTGGCCGCCCGATCGGCCAACCACTTCGCCGACATCGCCGATGAGCCCGGTGAACATAACCTACAATCCTTCTGTCAGCATGACCCGGCGAAATCGCCACATCACATCGGCGTCGATGCGCCGCCGCTCGGCCATTTCAAAATTGGCCGCAAAGTCTCGCCCGAGCCAGCGTTGCAGCGCGCCGCGCACCGCGTCTTCACCAGCTGCAACGCCGTCCGCCGCTTCCGCCATATACAGCACGACCTCATCGACGAGCGACGCGTCCGCGAACGCGCGCCACATCGACGGCCCGCCTTCGACCAGCAATCGCGTAATCCCGCGCGCGACCAACTCCTCCATGACAGCCGGCAGCCAAAGCGTATCGTTGACGGTCGCGACCTCAATGAGCGTTGCACCGCTCTCAGCCAATCTCTGGCGACGACCAGCACCAGCGCCACGCGACCCAATAATCCAAGTCGGCACCTCGCGCGCCGATTGCACGATTTTCCGCTCCCGCGCCACGTCAAATTCGCGCGCCAATATCACACGCACCGGCGAGCGATCAGCCAGTCCCGGCAACCGGCACGTCAACTCCGGATCATCCGCAACGATTGTTCCGCTTCCGACCAGAATGGCGTCGTGCCGCGCACGCAGGATATGTCCGTGTGCCCGCGCTTGATCGCCAGTCACCCATCGCGGCCGAGTTCCATCCCCCTGCGCGATCTGGCCCTCGAAATCGACCGCGAGCTTAAGTGTCACGAACGGCCGTCGCTCGGTGATGCGCACGATGTGACCTCGCGTTAGCCACCGCGCCGCGCCAGCACCAAGTCCGCGCTCAACGGCAATCCCCGCCGCACGCAAGCGATCGAGGCCGCGTCCGCCGACGCGCGGATCTGGGTCTTCGATGGCAACCACGACGCGCGCCACGCCGCTCGTAATGATCGCATCGGCGCACGGCCCGGTGTGCCCGTGATGCGAACACGGCTCGAGCGTCACGTACATCGTGGCACCACGCGCCCGCGCTCCTGCCATTACGATCGCCTGCGTCTCGGCGTGCGGCCGTCCCCCGCGCGCCGTTGCCGCTCGCGCAATCAGTTCGCCAGTACCAGCATCAGCAATCACCGCGCCGACTGCCGGATTAGGCGCCGTCGACCCCAGCGCACGCTCCGCTAATCGCAGCGCGATCGCCATCATCTGAACATCGAAAGTCCCGGCATCGACGGTCATAGCGAAGGCACGCGCCTCCCTCTCCCCGCCGGTCCCGTGGTCCGAGCGGGGTGAGGGGCTGCCGCGAGTTCGATCCCGTTGCCGCACCTCACCCTGGCCCTCTCCCCATTGAGTGCAGGAATGGGGAAAGGGGACTGCTCCATCTGCGAGCGGTGCGAGCCCAACATTGCCTAACTCTTTTGCCTCGTATCATCATCCGCATCGCCGCCGAAGGTGCCTGATCCATCGCTTGTCTCCGCGGCCTCGCTCGACAATTCTCGCAGAACCGCCTGAAAATCCGAAGCATCTCTGAAATCGCGGTAAACGGAGGCAAATCGCACGAAGGCGACCGGATCGAGTTCGCGCAGTGCCGCAATCACGAGTTCCCCGATTTCCGCGGACGTGATTTCAGTTTCGCCTGAACTTTCGAGCTGCCGCACGAGCCCGGTGACGAGCCGCTCGATGCGCTCGGGCTCAATGGGTCGCTTGCGCAGCGCAATCTCGACCGAACGCGAAAGCTTGTCGCGATTGAACGGCACCTTTCGCCCCGACCGTTTAACGACGATCAAATCGCGCAACTGCACGCGCTCGAATGTTGTGAACCGCCCGCCGCAATCGGCACACACGCGCCGCCGCCGGATCGCCGAATTCTCATCCGACGGCCGGCTGTCCTTGACCTGCGAATTTTCGCTCCCGCAAAACGGACAGCGCATCTGATGCCCCCGAAACAAAAAGCGCCGGAGAAACTCCAGCGCTTTTCACTATACCAACCACCGCAACCGAACCAGAGCAGCTCTGCCAGAGCAAGTCACCAAGTCCACCACTTCGGGCCAAAGGCCCGAGCCGCCAAGGGCCGCCGCGGCAAGCCGCGCCCCGCCGGAGCGGCCCCGCGCCATAGCGCGGGATCAGCGCACGTGAGCGACATCAAGCGTAAATCGGGAACCGCGCGCACAACGCTTCGGCCTTGGCCTTGACCGAGGCTTCGACCGCGCCATTGCCCGCTTCACCGTTCTTCGCGAGCCCGTCGAGCACTTCAGTGATCAAACGGCCGATCTCCTGGAACTCAGCCACGCCAAAGCCGCGCGTCGTACCGGCTGGCGAACCAAGACGGATACCCGACGTCACCATTGGCTTGGCCGGATCGAACGGAATGCCGTTCTTGTTGCACGTGATGTTGGCCCGCCCGAGCGCCTTCTCGGCAATGTTGCCCGTCAGATTCTTCGGCCGAAGATCAACGAGGATCAAATGCGAATCCGTGCCACCCGAGACGAGCGCGAAGCCGTTCGAGACCAGCGTCTCGCCCATCGCGCGCGCGTTATCCATGACGTTCTTGATGTAGACTTTGAAGTCGGGCTTCAGCGCTTCACCAAACGCGACGGCCTTAGCGGCGATCACATGCATCAGCGGCCCGCCCTGAATGCCCGGGAAAATGGCCGAGTTGAACTTCTTCGCCAGATCTTCGTCGTTCGTCAAAATCATGCCGCCGCGCGGTCCACGCAACGTCTTGTGCGTGGTCGTCGTGACCACATGGGCATGCGGGAACGGATTGGGATACATGCCAGCCGCAACAAGCCCGGCGACGTGCGCCATATCGACGAGGAAATGCGCGCCGACTTCATCGGCAATCGCCCGGAATGCAGCGAAGTCGATCTTGCGCGGATAAGCAGAGCCGCCGGCGATGATGATGCGCGGCTTGTGTTCGAGCGCGAGCTTGCGCACTTCGTCCATGTCGATCAGATGCGTGTCGGGTTTGACCATGTAGTGCACGGCCTTGAACCACTTGCCCGACTGATTGACAGGCGCGCCGTGAGTCAAATGTCCACCAGCAGCCAGCGACAGCCCGAGGATCGTATCACCTGGAACGGCGAGCGCTTGGAAAACGCCCTGGTTCGCCTGCGAGCCGGAGTTCGGCTGCACGTTGGCAAAACCGCAATTGAACAATTTCTTCGCCCGGTCGATCGCGAGCTCCTCGGCGATATCGACATACTGGCAGCCGCCATAGTAGCGCTTGCCCGGATAACCCTCAGCATACTTGTTGGTCAAAACCGAACCAGCAGCATCGAGCACGGCTTGTGACACGATGTTTTCCGACGCGATCAACTCGATCTCGTGCTGTTGACGGCCGAACTCCTTCTGGATGGCGCTGAACAGATCAGGATCGGTCTCATTCAAATGCGATTTGAAAAAGCGCGAGGTGCTGGAGTTAGCAACGGCCGGTGCAGTCGACATGGGTCGTTCCCTTTGTTCTCTTGAATGTTGCGGTTTGTTGAATGCTGCGGTTTCTTGAACAATGTCTTGATTGTTGCGGCGGGCGAATTCGTGGCCCCGACAGGGAGCAGGACCCATCGCAGGCAATTATTAATTCGGGCCGATACTAGGTCTCCGCGTGACGGTGCTCAACACCCAATAGGGTAGCTCGGCCCGCGTAAAAACGGCGCGGAAACCAGCGTACGCGACAGCGCTCGCAACCGATCACTCAGCGGCGAGCTGCAACCCCTCCATCAGCGTCAACGGGCACTGCGACCACAATCCGGTCAGGCTTTCGACCAGGTGATCCATATCGGCGTCGGTGTGCTGCGGCGAGGGCGTCAACCGCAGGCGCTCAGTCCCGCGCGGCACCGTCGGATAGTTGATCGGCTGCACATATATGCCGTGTACGTTCAGCAGCACGTCCGATAACGCTTTGCAGCGCACCGGGTCGGAGACGAGTATCGGCACAATGTGGCTCGGTCCCGAGATCACCGGCAGATCGGCAGCCATCAACCGCCGCTTGAGAGTACGCGCCCGCTCTTGATGCAGCGTACGCTCCACATCGCTTGATTTGAGATGCCGGATCGACGCCAGCGCGCCAGCCGCTATGACCGGAGCGAGCGAGGTCGTGAATATGAACCCCGGCGCATACGAGCGGATCGCATCACACAGCGTTCGCGACGCAGCGATATAGCCACCCATCACGCCAAAACCTTTGGCAAGCGTGCCGTTGATGATGTCCACCCGGTCCATGACGCCATCGCGCTCGGCGATTCCACCGCCGCGCGGACCGTACATGCCAACCGCGTGAACTTCATCGAGGTAGGTGAGCGCGTTGTACTTTGCCGCGAGATCGCAGATCGCAGCGATCGGCGCGACATGCCCGTCCATCGAATAGACGCTCTCGAACGCGATGATCTTGGGCGTCTCGCGCGGCACGCTCGCAAGCTTGGCTTCAAGATCGCCGATATCGTTGTGCAGGAAAATTTTCTTAGGGCCGCGCCCGTTGCGAATACCCGCAATCATCGACGCGTGATTTTTCTCATCCGAGAACACGACGCAGCCCGGCAACAATTGCACGAGCGTCGATAGCGCCGCTTCGTTCGCAACGTAAGCAGAAGTAAACAGAAGCGCCGCTTCCTTGCCGTGCAAATCGGCAAGTTCGTGTTCGAGTTCGACGTGATAATGCGTTGTGCCGGAAATGTTGCGCGTTCCGCCCGAGCCAGCGCCGACGAGATCGATCGCCTCGTGCATTGCGGCAACGACCTTAGGGTGTTGCCCCATGCCCAGATAATCGTTGGAGCACCAAACAGTGATGGCCCGGCTGCCAGCGTCCGTCGCCACGTCGGCGCGCGGGAAAGCGCCACGGCGCCGCTTCAAGTCGGCGAAAACCCGGTAGCGGCCTTCGCGCTTAACTGCGTCCACTGCGTCACCGAGCTTCTTCTCGTAGCTCATGAAACTGCTTCACTCCCGAGGCAATTTCTCAGATTAACCCGCTTGCACTGCAAGGCATTTCCGAGACGTTTCCAACCCTTATGGCGCGACTTTGCGCATGTGACCAGTGCCGTTTCGTCGCGCGAGATGCATTAAACGCGCGTACGGCAGATATGTGGCCGAACTTTCATCCGCAATGCGTTTAGCCCCGTAGTTCCAGTGCCTTAAATTGCGGGTCCCGGCCAAAGACTGAAAGCCTTCACAAGCTCCGGCCGGGATCCATTAAGACGTCCACACCAGCTTACTTTTTGGCGGAAGCCGTGACGACCTTGGCACGCTGTGCCTCAAGACCGGCCATCAACTCGTCCATCTCCTTTTGCGGCACGCCGAGCTTGTAAAATGTCTCCTTGCACTCGTGCAAAATGACGTCGAATTCGCGGGTGGAAATCGACAGGTGAGCATGAGCGCTATCCATAGGACGACCGAAATAAACTTTGGGTCCGCCGGTATTTTCCATGACCCAAGTGGCCAAGATGAGCTTGAAGGCTGCCCGCTCATTCAGATCGTGCACCGCTTTCAGCGCCGGGTTCTGATTAAGCGTTGCATTGACGTAGATCCGGTCCACCAGATCGTCCGCCGCAGCTGCAACGGCCTTGTATCCGCCGATGCGTTCGTACAGCGATTTCTCTTCTGCAATTGCCGATCCCGCGCTGACCAACAAAACGCTGGCGAAGACAGCGCCCAAAATTCTGCTCAAATTCAGATGGCTCATTCGACTCTCCCTAAGACAATTTCCCAATTATGGCACAGCATGCAACCGCGATCCGCCCACGAGCCTTCTCGCGATCATGTCGAGGGTCATATCCCGAACATACTGTCGGGATGCAGCCCTCGATTTGCCTACAATCCTTAGCCGGAGAAGATAGCGTCGCCGGCAACTAGATCGTGCGCAATGCAATAGCGTACAAAAAACGTCCGCACCAACACAAACGATGCTGCGCTGCGAAACTAGACAGTGGAGAATTTATTCAGCGGCCTCGCTGTGCCGTCCGAAACCGAGCCGTTCGATCAATCCTATGAGATCAGACCGGAGCTTTAGAATCTCGGGCTCCGTCATTTCTAATCGGCAAGCCACATGCCGGCGAGCGTCGAGTGCCGAAGTCTTGAGAGCCACACCTTTTGCCGTCAATTGAACCTGCACGACGCGCTCATCGTCAGTGCCTCTGCGGCGCTCAACCAACTGAAGCGCTTCCATGCGCTTGATCAACGGCGTCAGCGTACCCGAATCCAACATCAGTTTGCGGCCGATCTCGGAGACCGTGAGAATGTCGTTCTCCCAAAGCACGAGCAAAACCAGATATTGCGGATAGGTGAGTTCGAGCGCCTCTAACCGCTCACGATAGGTCCGCGTAATCGCGCGTGTTGCAGCGTACAGCGCAAAACAAAGCTGATTGTCGAGACGCAAAAGATCTTGCGAACCCAATTCGTCGCCGCTTTTTGTAACGCATTCCACGAACCATGTACTCCGGTGGCTTGCCTCACGTTGGGCGCCAAACTCAAGCGTCAGCGCCCCTAGGCAATAGCCGACCAATACATATTGGATTTACGGAGAGCTGGAAACCGGGGCGAATGGCAGCATCCCGTTAGGCAAGCACAATCTTCGGATCGAACCGCGGGTAAACGGCCCGCCACCTGAGACGGTCGCTCAAACCTCAGTAGGCCGACGCCACCGCGCCAATCCCATCGCGCTGATACAAATCGCGGCGAAACTGCACGACGCCGTCCTCGGTCGCCCACGCCGTCACGTAAACGAAATGCAGGGCCACCGGCTTTTTCAGTCGCAGATTGAGCCGCTCGCCCGTTTCCTTCATTTTATGGACGCGATCTTCATTCCAGCCCGGCTGATCACCAAGCAACCACACGGCGAGGTGCTCGATGTTGTGCACCCGAATGCACCCCGAACTTGCCGAGCGGAAATTGCGCCCAAAAATCGTCTCCGACGGAGTGTCGTGCATGTAAACCGAATGCGCGTTGTCAAAATTAATCTTCAAAAATCCAAGCGGATTCTCCTTACCCGGCTGCTGGCTATAGGTGTACCGCCCCGGCGTCACCTTGTTCCAATCGATCTTCTCGGGATCGACCTTCTTGCCCGCACCTTCGTAAGCATCGATGTGGAATTTGTGCAGAACGTTCTGCCCCTTCTTCTGCATCTCGCGGCCGCGCGGGATCAGATCCTCGCCCTCGACCGTTGGCGGCATTCGCCACACCGGATTGAAATTGAGATCGGTAATGGCCGAACGCAGCAGCGGCGTCGGCCGGTCGATCTTGCCAACCACGCCCGCGTACCGCGCCACGATCTGCCCATTCTGCACCGCCTCGACGTGCGCCGACGGAATGTTGACCATCACGTACTTCTTGCCGACCGAAGACGACAGCTGGCTCAGTCGTCCAAGGTTCGTCTTGAGCTGCTTCAACCGCGCCGCGGCCGGAACATTCAAAGCAGCGACTGTGCGTTTATCGACGATCCCGGTCGGCGTCAGCCCGTTGGACGCCTGAAACCGCATGACGGCCTTCTCGAGGTCCAGATCGAAACTCGTCGAACTGATGTCGTCGTCTTTCAGATCCCCAGACACCGTCAGCCGGCTGCGCAACAGCGACACCGCAGGATCGCTCCCGCCCGCCTGCAACTGAACGACGGGCAGCGTCACCCAACCGCCGCCGGCGACGATCTGCTCATAACGCTTAATGGCCGCTTTGGTCGGCTCGATGTTGGCCTTAGACAGCGTCGCGAAACCTTTGGGCGGGTTGGATTCCCACTCGCGGATGAATTCGCGGTCATAGGTGTTGGACGTCGGACCATTGCCCGTTGGGCCGGTCTGCAATGCCCACATATCCCGGGCTGCCACAGGGGCGCTGACACTCGCACAAACCATCGCGAGCATACCCATCGCCAAAAAAACTGCGCGCCGTCCGGGAGAAATTCGATTGATCAAGACTTTGCCCCACTCCGCCCGTTGGACGGCGAATTCCAATTCGTAAAAGCAGATCTTGACGATATGGGCTTCGCCGTTCCAGCGCGACCGGGAATTGCAACCTTCCCCCGAATTCTCAGCCATGGCTGCCGCGCTGCAACACCACTGGGGAAATTCGCGCGAGTTGTATCTTCCAAAACAGCCCAGTGGCAGCTCTTATGACAGTCAAAACGCCAAAGGCCGCTTTGCCTGTTGAGCAAAACGGCCTTTTGACAACGTCCCCCAACTCTACGGTCGATCCCCCAACCGTAAAGCCCCTACCCGCTCGAGTCCTACAGACGGTAGCGGATCTGGTCCGACCAGAAGCGCTCCAAACGAACCAGCGCCTTGTTCAAGCCGCGGAAGTCGTCGCCGGAGATTTCACCAACAGACTGCACCGAGCCGAGCTGGCGGTCGTAGAGCTTGTGCACGACGTCACAAGCTTCCATGCCCCGGTCGGTCAGCGAGACCCGCACCGAGCGGCGATCCGTATCCGACCGCTTGTAATGGATATAGCCCATATCGACGAGCTTCTTGAGATTGTACGAAACGTTCGATCCCAAGTAGTAGCCACGCGACTTTAGTTCGCCAGCCGTCAGTTCGCTTTCGCCGATGTTATACAGCAGCAAAGCCTGCACGCTGTTGAGTTCGGCGCCGCCCTGGCGGTCGAACTCGTCCTTGATGACATCGAGAAGAAGACGATGCAGACGCTCGATGAGCCGCAACGCCTGGAGATATTCGGTGCGGAATGTTTCGTCCTGCACCGGCGCGTTCTGCCGCGCTACATTCAACGCTAAACTCATAACCTGCCTCTTACCTGTTTGACGCTTCCCGATTATTTCCGGGTTGAGCAAACAATAACGCAGAGGACTAAATGGCAGCTAAATAGATATAGTAAAAGAATACTTCCGGGGGGTCCGCAGAAGCCTTTTTTAACAGCATTTGAGTTGAAACACTTCTGATGGAAAACAATGCGATAATGGAATGCGCACAATTCGATCTATTTAGCCGTTCCGATCACGTCCGCAAGCTCTGCATCTGCGCCCTGGTCGGCAAATCAAGCTCATCGGCTCCAAGCGGCGCAAAATAGGACGCCACTTCATCCGCCGTTACATCTTCGGCGCGCGCATGCTGCCAGCGCGGCCGGCCATCCTTGTCGATAAGCGCTGCCCTGACGCCTTCCTCGAAATCGGGCTGTTCCAAGCAGCGCGTGGCGACACGGTAATCTTGTAGCAACGTCTCGCGCAAATCGAGCTGTCGCGCACTTCTAATATGCCGGTCGGTAATCGCCAGCGCTACGGGTGATCGCTTTCGCAACTCCGCAAGCGTCGCCGTGGCAAACGGCTGAGCCGCACCCGAGGCTCTCTGGAGCTTTTGCAAAATGTCACCAAGAGAAGATCCCGAAAACAAATCTTCGATCATCGGCAGATCGCGCTTAAGCGGCCCAGGCTTCTGCTCCTGATGTAAACCGTCCAGCAATGGGTCAATGGGTTGTGAATCGGCAAGCTGTTCGATAATGAACGGGAATTGCGCAGCCGCAATGCAATGCGTCGCCAATCCCAGCCAATGCGCATCTGCCCGCTCTATAGTGCGCCCCGTCAATCCGAGATATAACCCGACCGGCTCCGGCAAGCGCGCCAACACATGCGCCACTCCAACATCGGGAAATAAACCGATTGCCGTCTCCGGCATCGCGAATTTGTAATTTTCACCCGCCACCCGATGCGTGTTGTAGAGGCTAAGCCCCGCGCCCGACCCCATGCACAAACCGTCGATCAGCGACACCGTCGGCTTCGAGAAGCAATCGAGCGCCCAATTGAGTTTGTACTCGCCGGCGAAGTACGCCTTGGCCACTGCCAAATCTGTTCGCGCAACCGCAACAATCGCGCGCACATCTCCCCCCGCACAGAACGCCTTCGCGCTCGCTGATTTTAGAACGACGACATAGACGTCGCTATTGCGCGCGATGCGCGGCACTTCGTCGGCGAACACCCGGCGCATCTCATCATCGAAAGCGTTGAGCGCTGCCGGACGATTGAGCGTGAAAGCAGCGACCGCGCCATGCCGCGACACCTCCACCTTGCTGGACGCGTGCACCGCCCCCGAAGCAACCGCGTTTTCAACGGCAACCTGACCCACGATTTCATTCATCCACAGAGATGCACCACTAATTCGATCATGGCCGACCTATGCCGCTTTTTGGATTGTTCCGCCACAATTTGTGGCTATACACGCGCAAGCTTCAACGTCACACTTCAAGGGATTGATTCGCATAGCCTAATCGCGATCTTGTCAAGGCCACGGCGAACTTGTCCACGCCCAATGCGTTTAGCAAGTGTCCCAGCCTTAGATGGCAAGTCTATGTGGCACGCGCGTCAGCATGATCCGTCCACAACAACCTCGGGGGAAGTTTGAGTGGCACGTCAACTTTTTCTGCATCGCACATCATTACTGCGTCGAGCCGTAGCCGGTATCGCCGCGATCTCGGTTTTATTCGGTTGCTATGCAGCATCCGCGCGCTCGACGCCGGAGCGCGAAGCCGCAAAGATCGCCCGCGAGCAAAAGCAAAAAGACATCGCCGCCGCGAAAGCTGCTGCCATCGAAGCCAAAGCCGAAGCAGAGGCCGCACGCGCCGAAGCCGACGCCGCTCGTGCCGAAGCGACTGCCGCCCGCGCCGAAGCTGACGCTATTCGCGCTGAAGCGCAGGTCAAAGCCGCGGAGAAAGCTGCAAAACCGGATAAATCTCGTAAATCAAAAGAAGATAAAGCGGCCACCCCCGCCAAGGATAAACCCGCCGCTGATCCTAAAAACGAACCTGAACCAACGGCTCAAAATCCGAAACCTCAAAACAATAAACCTCGCGCCGAGATCAAGGCTGATGAACCGCTCGGACCCAAGCCCGCCGATGTCTGGGCACCTGACGTTGTCGCCGCCGCCAAAGCTCGCTGCGACGTGATCCTGAAAAAAATAAATGCCGTCGCCATCTCCCAAACGCCGCTCAAAGAGGGTGCGTGCGGTGCACCGGCTCCGATACAATTGATCAGCATCGGCAAGAACCCGCAGGTCTC
>JANOCZ010000286.1:0-2160 GCA_031412455.1 Hyphomicrobium sp.
CTTCCAGGACCCTTACGCATCGCTGAATTCACGCATGTCGGCGCGCGATATCGTCGGCGAGCCGTTCGAGATCCATGGCGTCGGCGATGCGCGCGAGCGGCGGGAGCGGGTGGCGGGGCTGTTTGAGCGTGTGGGCTTGCGCGCCGAGCAGATGAATTCGTTTCCGCATGAATTTTCCGGCGGGCAGCGGCAGCGCATTGGCATAGCGCGGGCGCTTGCGCTCAATCCAGAGCTGATCGTGGGTGACGAGCCGGTGTCGGCGCTCGACGTCTCGATCCAGGCACAAATCATCAACCTGCTGATGGAGCTCCAGGACCAGTTCAAGCTCGCCTACCTGTTCGTCGCCCACGACTTGGCGGTGGTCGCCCACATCTCGCATCGGGTGGCGGTGATGTACCTCGGTCGCATTGTCGAGATGACGGAGAAAAAGACCCTGTTCGAGACCCCGCTGCATCCCTACACGGAAGCGCTGCTGTCGGCTGTGCCGATCCCGCGCGCCGCGGCCCGCAAGCGAGAACACATCATTCTGCGCGGTGACGTGCCGAGCCCAATCAACCCGCCGTCCGGCTGCCACTTCCACACGCGCTGCCACTACGCGCACTCGCGTTGCACGGCTGAAGCGCCCATCTTGCGCCAAGTGACGCCCGCTCATTGGGCCGCGTGCCACCTGCACGATGCCGGACCGCAGGTGCCGCTTCGCAAACCATGATCAGAGTTTGTGAAATTGGACTTGGCCTCGTCGCGTTGACGGCAGTGGTGAGCCGGGCGGGGATCGAACCCGCGACCACATGATTAAAAGTCACGTGCTCTACCGCTGAGCTACCGGCCCCAGTCTTTGAGACCCAAGTCTTTGAGTTGGCTCTTAGTTCGTGACCCAAGTCAGCGGACTTTTCAGGATCGCGTCTCTCGGCGATTTCGTGACGCGGCGCAGACCGCCACGTTTGACCGCGAGATGCGTTCGGATACGCGACACCGCAATCGATTGCAACCCACAAAACGGGTTGCATAGCGGATGGGGCCGGATGTCACCGCGTCCGGTGACCGTGTCCACCTTGTACGCCAGTGTTCTGCTGGGTTGCCCCGGTATCACCCTGCTTGGATGTGTTCTCACGTTCCGGCTGCTCAGGCATATCAGACGTACCCGGGTTGGATCAGACCCCGTGCCCTTCGGCGAACGATCGGCAGGAGGTATCGGCGGCGACTATTTGCCGGGTTCCAATTTGTTGATCCCCTCGCTGGACTGTGCGGCGGGGCGCAGTCGCGCAATGGCAAGTTTGATTTCTTCCAACAGCGTCGCATTTTGCGTCGCGTAGCCATTGCTGGGCATGCCCTCGTTGGTCGCAGCCAATTCCTCAAGCAAATCCTCCTGCCACCGCTCGAGTGACGCAATTTTCTGGCCGCGCGTCAAACCGACCGCGTCGATGATATCGAGCGGGCGATCGAAGACTGAAGCCGGGTTGAAGCGAGCCTTGTTGGTATTCATATTCATGATTTCTGGCATGTCCGTCATGACACGACTCCGCGAATTCGTCCGTCAGATGATGAGGACTTCCCGTTCGCGATCTAAGCGTGCTCGGGCGTGCTGCGATGGCGCGGCGCCGCGTTGAGATCGTCGAATGAACGAGGAGGAAAAGACTGGATGAGTTGGTGGGCCAAACTCATGAGAAGTTTTGCGCGCCAATCTCGTTGTTGCCAAGTTCCACCCAGGCGTCGCCTGGGCACATCACCAGGCAATTTGGTTTTCACGCTCTCGTTTAACCTGGTATCGAGGGGGCTCATGATCGAACTCCTCAATCTGTTGTCTTCCACGCGTCGCTTTGCCAATTCAAACGACGTCCCCGGAGCCAGATCGGCTCACGGGGACGCCCTTTTCGATCAGAACGAGATTACTGCTTCGTGATCTTCGGCAGCGCCTTGGCCTGCTCTGCCGTCAGATTGACGATCACCCGATCGTCAGCCATGCGGAATTGGTTCGGCATCAGGCGGACGCGGCTCTGACCGAGGCCCAGGAAGCCGCCGATGTCGGCGTGCATCTCGACGACCTTGCCAGACGCGTCGCGCTGGATGGCTGCTACTTCACCCAAGTTGGTGTTGTCGCTGCTGTACACCGCCTTGTTGACCCAGGTACGAGCCTGTTCATCGGTCATTGTCGAGGTCGAA
>JANOCZ010000287.1:0-6004 GCA_031412455.1 Hyphomicrobium sp.
CCGGCAACGGCTGGCGCTTGACCCGCCATCAATCCAACTCTTTGTTCAGCACGCGGGGCCACGATTCGCGCGTGCGATTGGCAGTGAGTGGCGATTGGAGAACTCTGGTCAGCTTCGGGTCAAAAGAAGCCGGTCCATTGCTAGATCAAAACACACAAAAGCTGCCCTTTATGGAGCGGACGAGCGAGAGTATGCGCGCGTAATTTCAAAATGAAAGTTACCGCGCAGGTTTGTTCGCTGACGCCGTTAAGAGCGGGGATAAGTCGTTAGGGATGTTCGGCGGGAACGCCGCCCGACTTCGGCTAAGGCCATAACCAGACATCTTTACCATAGCAATCCGCAGGGTTGGCGTTTCGCAGACGGCGCTTCCGGCAGCCAAAACGATTGAAACGCCACGCCTCAATAATTGCCCGCCGCCTAGAATTTGATGCATCGCGGTGTGCGCGTCGCACGTCGATGTGATTGCCAATTCCAAATTTCAGGAGCTATTCTTGGCCCGTGTGCTCAACACTGCCAACTGAGAGGTCCCTATGGAAACGCCTCAATCGAGCGGAGTCGAATACGAAAAAGTCGACCAGGGATATTTCGAGAATCGGCAGTTGAAGCGTGGCGCGGCCGGCTGGATGCTGCTTGTCGGGCTTGGGATTGCGTACGTCATATCCGGCGACTTCGCGGGATGGAATTTCGGCCTGAAGCAAGGCGGATGGGGCGGTCTTTTTATCGCATCGTTGCTCATGGCCACGATGTACACCTGCATGTGTTTCGCGCTCGCCGAATTGGCGACCATCGCACCGACCGCCGGTGGCGGGTACGGCTTCGCACGGCGCGCCTTTGGACCCTGGGGTGGTTTCCTGTGCGGCGTCGCCATCCTCATGGAGTATGCAATAGCGCCAGCGGCAATCGCCGTGTTTATCGGCGCCTACTGCAATTCGCTGTTCGGAATCGACGGCTGGCCGGTGTATCTCACCTTCTACGCCGTTTTTCTCGGCATCCATGCCTACGGCGCCGGCGAAGCCTTGCGCCTCATCTTCGTGATCACCGCCGTCGCCGTCGTCGCGCTCGTCGCCTTCATTGTTGCGATGGCGCCCTTCTTCAGCGTCGACAAGCTGTTCGACATTCCACCAACCGACGCGATCGGCGCCAGCGCCTTCCTGCCGTTCGGGTACATCGGCATATGGGCGGCGATCCCGTATGCGATGTGGTTCTTCCTCGCAATCGAGGGCGTGCCGCTTGCTGCGGAGGAGACGCAAGATCCCAAGCGCGATCTGCCGCGTGGGCTTATCGGCGGTATGATGACGCTTCTGGTGTTCTGCGCGCTCATCCTGACGCTTGGGCCAGGCGGCGCCGGGTCTGCGGCGCTGCAGGGCTCTGGCAATCCGCTGGTCGAGGCGTTGGAGTCACCCAACGTCTATGGCGGGCCTACGCTCGTCAGCAGGTTCGTGAACTTCGTGGGCTTGGCCGGGCTCGTCGCCAGCTTCTTCTCGATCATCTTCGGCTATTCACGGCTCATATTCGCTATGTCGCGCGCCGGGTATCTGCCGCGTGTCCTCTCACTGACCAACCAGCGCCAGACGCCTTACGTCGCGTTGATTGTTCCCGGCATCGTCGGATTTCTTCTGTCGCTGACCGGACAGGGCGACCTTCTGATTCTGGTGGCGGTGTTCGGCGCTACGGTGTCGTACGTGATGATGATGGCCGCGCACATCGCGCTGCGCATCAATGAGCCAAATCTGGAACGCCCGTATCGCACGCCCGGAGGCGTCATCACCTCCGGCATCGCGCTGGTGCTCGCCTGTTTGGCTGTCGTTGCAGGGTTCCTCGTCGATCCGCGCGTTCTCGTGGGCGCGGCGGTCGTCTACGCTGTTTTCGTGGCGTACTTCGCGTTCTATAGCCGCCATCACTTGGTGGCGGCCGCTCCTGGCGAAGCCGGTCCGGTCTGATCTGTTCGAGGGGCGGCGCTTCCGATAATCGAAACACGCGAGGCGTGTATGCGGAAGGCGTGGCGTGCGGAGAAGATTTGCGCGGGGGAAGTCCTGGCTTCTTGCTTATACGGGTATCATACCGTCGCAGGGCGCTCAGGATGCCTCGATCACTCATACCGCTTGTCGTGCACGAGTTGGCGCACTACTTCGAGCATCTTGGCTTACAGCCGCAGCCGGAGGGCAACGACGCGCACAATACGCACAGAACTGAGCGACATCAGGTCGACAGTGTCGCCGACCTCGGTGTGGCGCACCATTATGTCGACGTGTTTCTGCTCCCATTGCGACTGGCAGCTATCTCGACCGGTTGCGGAGTTGCGCGACTTGGCATCGGGCTCGGCAAGTGTGGTCACGCTCCGACCACCCCGAGCACGGTCGTTCCCTCCACCGGACCCGCCGCCACGTGCGCGAGGGCTTGCGCGATCTCCGCGAGCGCGAAGCGCTTGTCGACGACGGGCTGCAGCTGTCCTGCATCGGCCATTCGCGCGAGCACCTGGAGATCGGCACTGTTCGGCCGCGCCATGAACGGTGTCATCGTGCAGCGCGACAGCCGTCCCGTGAGCGCAACCTTGATGAGGCGGGGCACCGGACCGAGCCACGTCCCGCCCTCGAGCTGGCCGCAGGCGACGAGCACACCGCCAGGCTTCACGGCGCGCCGGCAATCGGCGAGCGACCGGTTGCCGGCGAGATCGAGCATCACGTCGTGCTGGAGGCCTGCGGATGCGAAATCCTCACGCGTATAATCGATGACACGATCCGCGCCGAGACCTAGGATCGCTTCGATGTGCCGCGTGCCGCACACCGCGGTGACATCGGCGCCCAATGCCTTGGCGATCTGGACGGCAAGCGTACCGACTCCCCCCGAGGCGCCGTTGATCAGCACGCTCTGGCCTGCGCGAAGCCTTCCTGCGTCGCGCAGGCTCTGCAAGGCGGTGATACCCGAGACCGGTAAGGCTGCCGCATCCTCATGACCGAAGCGCGCGGGCTTCAATGCGAGACGCGCGGCGGGCGCGGCCGCCAGCTCGGCGAACGCGCCGTGCGGGATCTCGCCGAACACCTCGTCACCGGGGGTGAGCCCCGCGACCCCGGAAGCGGCCTCGATCACGACACCCGACACGTTCTGACCGGGAATGGGGTGCTTCGGCCGGAATAGGCCATAGCCGGCGATCCGGACGAGATAGGGCTTGCCGTTCAAGAGGTGGATGTCGCCGCGGCAGATCGAGGAGGCACGGACCTCGATCAGCACCTGGCCAGCGACGATCACAGGCCGTGGCACGTCGGCGAGTCGTGCCACCAGGGGCCCGCCATAGCGATCGCACACGACGGCGTGAATGGTGCCCGCCCGGCCGCGCGCGATCGGGACAGCGCGGACGGACGCGGCGTGCGGCTCATGACCTTGCATCGATGGCCCTCCTGGTCCATTGCATACTTACGGTGTAAGCTCGGACATCGAGCATTAACCTTACACCGTAAGTATGTCAAGGCAGATACAATGGCAGGTAGACACGGCACGGCGCGCGGATCACGCGAGAGGGCGCGGCCTCCCCTCACGCGTGAGGCGATCCTGAAGGCGGCAGTCGCGTTCGCCGACGAGCGCGGCATCGAGGCGCTGTCGATGCGCCAGCTGGCCGCGGTTCTGCGCGTCAAGGCGATGTCGCTGTACAATCATGTCGCGCACAAGGAGGGCCTGCTCGACGGCATGATCGACCGCGCCAACGCCGAGATCGAGGTGCCCACAATCGGGGGGGATTGGAGGGCATCGATGCGGTGCCGGGCGATATCGGCACACGAGATGCTGCTGCGCCACCCCTGGGCTTCGATGCTGATCGTCTCGCGCATCAACGTCGGCCCCGCGATGCTGCTCTACATGGATGCGACCATCGCCTGCCTCAAGCATGCGGGGTTCTCGTATGCGATGGCCGATCACGCCATGAGCGCGCTGGACAGCCAGATCTACGGCTTCACGCTGCTCAAGGCGAACTTCCCGATTGGCACTGCCGAATATGCCGGCGCCGCGCAGCAGTTCCTGCCGATGATCCCGGCGGAAACGCACCCGCACATGCGCGCACTTGCCGAGGAGGTTATCGCCGGCCGCCATTCCGGCATCAACGAGCTCGCGTTCGGCCTCGATCTGCTGCTCGATGGTCTCGACCGCTTGCGCGTCGACTCAAAGGCTCGCCGGTGGTCCAAAGCGAAGAGCAAGTCGTGACCGGATATCAATGGCGGCGCCGAGGACTGGGGGCGGCTATTCTTCGAGGTCTGCTGTCGAGGGTTCACCGGTCAAACTAAAAAAACTCGAATTTCAGACCCGTCACGCGCTTGCGGAGCATGGCGACGCCGGAAGCCTCTGATGACCGTGCTGTCGTAGAGGCTGCTCGCGCGGTTATCGTGCTTGCCGGGAAATTATCCGGATTGGCGCAATTTTACTGATTTTCGCAAGAGGTTGTTCAAAACTCGGCCAGCATACTCGCCAATACGTGCAGCCTCTGGTCCGCTGCCAACCGGGAGATTTGCCTTGCTGACGATCAGTTATGTGTACACTGGTTCGCTCTCCCAAGAGATTAATCTGGCCGACGGCGCGACGCCTCAGCAGCAGACGGCCGCCATCCAAGCCGCCCTAGATGCCGTTGCCGGCCATACCGGAGGCACCGTTTCGCTCTCATCCGGCACGTTCACCGTAATCGGCACGGGCATAGCCGCCGACGGCGCCTTGCGCATCGGTAGCGAGACAACCTTGCAGGGCGCCGGTATCGGGCAAACGATCATCAAGCTTGCCGACGGCTCGACCGGTGTCACCGGCATCGTGCGCACCGACAGCGGTGCCGTGCTGCCTGACGGCAGCTTCTCGAAGACGACAAACGTCGTGATCCAAAACCTGTCCATCGACGGCAACAAGGCGCACACGACCGGCGACACCGACGGGTTCTACAGCGGACCGGCGCCCGGAACGGGGCAGGCCGATTCCAACATCACGCTCGATCGCATCGAGATCATGAACGCGTCACGCTATGGCTTCGATCCACACGAGCAGACCAGCGGTCTCACGATCTCGAACTCGGTGGCGCACGATAACGGACTGGATGGCTTCGCAATCGACTTTTGCTCCAATGTGCAACTGATCAACGACACCGCCTATGGCAACGGACGCCACGGCTTCAACATCGTAACAGGCTCGTCCAACGTCTCGATCATTAACCCCACTGCGCACAACAACGGCGGTTCCGGTATTGTCGTTCAGACCGGCGACAACGAGATCCGTTCCTTCACCAATCATGTGACCATCTCGGGCGGGCAAATCGCCAACAACGCCATCGACGGCATCGACATCCATCAGGCAACCGACGTTGTCATCGATCACGTCGCCATCTCCGGCAATGGCGCTGACGGCATCAGTCTCGCGGGCGTGGAGCGTGTCGATCTGATCTCCAACATGATCACGAATATTCCGGCTGGCAGTCAGGCAGTCCAGATCGGCGGTTACCTTCAGGATTTTGGCGATAGCGACCAGCTCAACGACCGCTATGTCGCGACCCGTACCGTCACAATCGACGGCATTGCACAACTCGATCCCGTTATTCCTGCCGGGGTGACCGTGTGGAGCTACAAGGTTACTGCCGGCGACGACATCATCACCGGCAGCGCCGGCGCCGACACGGTTGCGGCGGGCAGCGGCAACGACACCGTGTCGGGCGGCAAGGGCAAAGACACGCTCTACGGCAACGATGGCAAAGACACGCTCCACGGCAACGATGGCAACGATGTGCTCGACGGTGGCGCGGGCAATGACAAACTGTATGGCAGCGCCGGCAATGATACGCTGAAGTTTACGGCCGGCGTCGATCTGCTGGACGGCGGCACGGGCTTCGATACGATCGATTTCTCGAAGTTCGGCTCGGCCGTGTACGTCAATCTCGCGGCCAAAGGCTACGAGGGGTGGACCTCCGGCACGTCGTCGGCCAATGCCGCCAATGCCACGATCGCCATCGCCGATATCGCCGCCGTCGAGGCCGTCAAGGGCTCGT
>JANOCZ010000288.1:0-8427 GCA_031412455.1 Hyphomicrobium sp.
AAAAGGAGGACGCACTGGGTCAGTGCGTCCTCCTTGTCGTACCGAACGAGCTGGCGCTTAAGCCGCTTCGATCTCGTTGTAGCGGATCAGACGCCGCCGTTTCTCATCCCATAGCTTCAGCCCGGCGCACTTCAGACTATCGATCATCGTCAGCCGATTGATCGCTTTGAGTTCGGGGCTCGCGTTCAAGCAGGCCTGGAGCCTGTAATTTGGGATCATGCTGTTTAAGTGATGGATGTGATGCAACCCGATGTTGCCGGTGAACCAGTTCAAAACCTTTGGCAAGTCGTAGAACGAAGAGCCCAAAAGTGCGGCGACCTGAAAATCCCAGCCCTCCGACTTTTCCCACGTCGTCTCTTCGAATTGATGCTGGATGAAGAACAACCA
Source organism: Hyphomicrobium sp. (assembly GCA_031412455.1). Taxonomy (GTDB): domain Bacteria; phylum Pseudomonadota; class Alphaproteobacteria; order Rhizobiales; family Hyphomicrobiaceae; genus Hyphomicrobium_B. The sequence goes on from JANOCZ010000288.1 coordinate 388, forward strand.
GCCGCCGACTGCCGAGGCAATGTGAACGATCGGCAAGGCTACGAAAAGAACGTCCGACCAACCGAACAGGTAGACGAGCGGTCCGTAGAAGGCGAGGAGCCCGAGGTTGAGGCCCAGAACGCTGCGCCACGTCTCCCGCGGCGTAAGCGAGTGGAGGAACGGCGTCCGTTGCAAAATCATGAAGTAGGCTGGAACGCCCAGTCCAAATAAGAAAATCGGGTTCCGGTAGAACCGGTAGCGTATTTTCCCGAATGTCGAGAGCGCCTGATACTCACGCACCGTAATCGTATCAATATCGCCAGCTCCGCGGCGGTCGAGGTTTCCCGACGCGGCGTGATGGTGCGCGTGCTCGCGCCGCCAAAGCGCGTAAGGCGCCATCGTCAGCACGCTCATGCAGCGCCCGACGAAATCGTTCGTTCGCCGGTTGGCAAAGAACGAGCCGTGACCGCAATCGTGCTGGATAATAAAGGCGCGAACGAGCAAACCGGCGGCAGGAAATGCGAGCAGCAACGTGACCCAATAAGTATCCCGCACGGTCGCAAACATCACCGCGACGACGAGCGCCAATGGAATGAGCGTTGATGCCAGCTGGCTGTACGCCATTCGCGGCACGGCTCCGCGATAGGTGTTGCAGTGCGCGGCAAGGCGGCGAACCATCTGCTTGGTGGTCTCCCCCATAGGCTGGTGGGACGCGGCATTGCCATCTTTCAACAGGCCAACTGCGTCGGCGCCGAGCGCTTCGACATCGGCGATGAGCGGTTGGGTCAGTACGAAATTCAAAGCCGTATCTCCAAGGATGAGCGCATGTCCATCGACGCTCGACGCGGTGCGTTAACACATTTGTTGATCGAGTGCGACCTAATCTGAGGCTCTATTGTGTGGACGCATGCGCTCAGAACAAACAAAAGACGGGGCGCCATGTCGTGGCGCCCCGTCTGTATCAGAGTCCGGCCTCGTAGGTCATAACGTGCCCTAGTGTTGTGCCCAAACTTCGACAATTGCCGACCCTTTGCCCCGGGCGGATGCGTCAAAGAAGCGAGACCGGTACTTTGCCTCGACGCGATCAATGGCCACGCGCTTTTCGCCCTTGAGATCGACTGGCCCGTAAGTTCCGCCTGCATCGACGCGCGTGCGAACCGGGATAATGTCATCCGTGTTATCGGCGTAGATGACCTTGACCTCGTTGAGCGTAATCGCGCGGTCACGGACGGTGACCCGGATCTTGCGGAAACCGCCTTCGTTGCGACCGACCGGAATAACATCCTTGTCGAAGCCGACGAAGCCCGCCGTCTGCGCGCCAAGCAGCACCCAGCCTTGATTGTACTTGCGGCCCTCGCCCTGCGGCCCCAGCCATCCATCGGCATACTGGCCGAAGACTTCAATGCGCGCTTGCCCTTTGAAGCTCGGCTTTGATCGGTAGACCATCTGGATCTCTTTGATGAAGCGGTCGCCCTTCAAATCGATCCAGTTCGTGCGTGAGTTTTTCGGAATGTCAGCATTGACTGCCAGCGCATCTGTTTCGCCGTTGGCGTAGATGACCTTGATCTCGCTGATGTGAATGTCGTTGTCGAGCACGCGCAAGCGGATACGGTCGAACTTGCCGATTTCGTTGCCGACCCGGATGACATCACGATCAACGCCGAAGCCGACGTACTGAGCGCCAAAAAGAACGTCACCGCCAGCTGTGGCGGCTCCTGGGGCCGCGGTCGTTGGCTGATCGGTCGTTGGTCTGACGGGCACGCTACCCGACAACGCACCGTCGTCGCGCGGCGCAGGTGCCGAAGCCGCCGGTGAGGTGTCCCGATCCCGATCGCGATCCCTAGGCGAACTGATCCGTCCGCCGCCGCCGGAGCGGTCCATGCTACGGCCGTCACTGTCTTGAATGCCAAGAACCTGCAGGCGTCCGCGGCCGCTGCCAGGAGCCTGAGTAATGTTGACTTGATCAACGAACCGGCTGTCGCTCGTCGGATTGATGACGCGGCTGCGTTCGCCGGTCCACATGTCGATCTGGCGATCTTCGTTGTGCACCGAACCGTCGTTATAGACGACTTGTACGCGCGACAGATCGAAGAGGCGGCCTTGCGCGTTCCGTACGCGAATGCCTTTGTAGGCACCTTTGGCCTTGCTTACGTCGACCGTATATTTGTCGAGCGATAGATCGATGTCTTGATCTGAAATAACGATGAGCTGATCGCCGCTGCTCTCGTAGTGTCTCTTCCTTCGGGCCTCGGCCGTCATAAAGACGCCGGTGGCCAAAATGACGCTCAGCGCCACTACCAGCCTTCGAAACATGAAAAACTCCCCTTATGATGACGCACGACGCCCCGTGCCGGAAGACGCTCCGCAATCTAGCGGTAACGAGCGGAAAAGGCAGTCGGTTGGGCTGGAGAACGTTCTTCGCACAAATCCATGGTGCTCATCTGCAACACAAAAAATTGTGCAGCGAGGAGTTTCCCAGTGGGCCCGGAAGCGCGTGTCTGCCGAATTAATAAATGGAATGATGGCAAAAACGAGGGATGCAGTCGGTCGCTCGACTCCGCCAGCCGACGAGGGTTGCGCCACCACCCAAACGATTTCTCTGCCAACGGAGCACTTTAGCTATGACCGAGGCGGGCCCCTTGACTGCTTTTGCCCTGTTTACACTAATTTAACCCAACTCTTAATAGTCGGACCACGTGCCATGGGTCGCTGGCGCAATTAACAGATCAACTGCACAGCTTATTAAGAGCCTCATGCGACAACGAAAGAGGTCGTGCCAGGTCTGCTTGGCGCGAACCTATTGCGTTGCGTGGATTATCGGATGGCGGTCAAAGTTAAACGGGAGCGGCCTGATCAGCGGCGGCATCACCGTGTCACCGCGCCCCTGTTCGTGGGGGTCGACGGCACCCGCTTGCGCGCAACCGACTGGTCGCTGGGCGGATTGCGTCTGGATGGCTACCCTGGCGATCTTCCAACTGCCGGAACCGAAAAACAATTTCACCTGACGCTACCGTTCCAGGGCTTTGATGTCTCGTTTGATGTCAAAGCTGAAGTTGTTCGGACCTTTGGCGAGACCAAGTCCGTATCCGTTCGCTTTACCGAGATCGGCGAGCGTGAGCGCGAGCTCATGCAGCACTTCATCGAAGAATTGGTCCGCGGCTCGATGTCCGACGTCGAGGACACGATCCAGCGCATCGACCTGCCGGTCACGCCTGCCAAGCTGGAACCGGACGCTAAGATTGTGCCGGCCCATATGCCGGTGCGTCGTTGGCCGGTAAAAACCGTTGTCATGACCGGTATCTACGGTCTGACGGGCGTCGCGATTTTTGGCTATGCCGGCTTGCTCGGCTACACGAATTTCTTCCGCATGGAAATTCAAACGGCGGTCATCTCGGCTCCGGTTGAAACCGTCGCAGCCCCAGCCGATGGGCAAGTGGTTTGGAACAAGAGCAAGCCTGGAGACGAGGTCAAGAGTGGCGACGTGGTCGTCACGGTTGTCGACAATCAGCTCGAACGAGAAATCGAAATCGCTGATATCGAAGTTCAAGAACGAAAAGCTCAACTGGGATTTCTCAAACGCCGCCACGTCGATGAACTCGATAAACTGCGCGGCTTTGCCAACGTTGAGATGAAAAATGTCAAACAGAGCAAAGTCGAGCTCGAGGGTCTGCAAGAGCAGCTGAGCCTGGCCCAGTCTCAGTACGAGAGGATGCAAGGTTTATCCGACCGAGGCTATGCAACCGAAACCAAGGTCGACGAAGCCAAGAATCAAGTCATCGGCCTCAAAACCCAACTCGAGGCCCGTCGCCTGGAGCTTGCTTCGCGCGTCGATCTTGCCGATCAGAACTTCGGCAAGCGGTTATACAACGGCACCAATCTGGTGGGCGAAGCGAGCGAGATCGAGGATAAAGTTCAACTCGCCGAGCACGAGATCGAACTCGCCAAGAAAAAAGCGCAAGTGATCGCCCACCAACGCGAACGCTCGGCGATCAAGGCTCCCTTCGACGGCACGTTGCTCGAATTGCCCCGCATCAACAATGGTCTAGTCCGTAAGGGCGACACGATCGCCGTGATCGAGCAGCGCCGGGACCGCGCCGTGACTGCTTTCCTCAATCAAGACGAAGTTCTCAAGATTGGCATTGGAGATGAAGCGTTGCTGTTCATCCCGGCCCTGGGTGAGACGATCAAAGGCCGCGTCCGCCAGATCGATCGCACGTCGGCGTTTGTCAGTGAACAGCGCGAGCGTCAGATGCCGGGCTACCAGTGGCGTGGCGCGAACGACCGCTCCGCCAAAATCCTCATTGATTTCGAGGATCCAGAAAAGGTCGCAGATTATGAGCGCTATCGTTCCGGGCTTCCGGTCGTGGTCGTCTTCGAACAGCGCTCGACCAATTCTCTGATGTCGACGATCAAAAAGAAATTCTCGATGGCGATGTAGGTCAGATCACATGCGCCCACTCAACCCGATCGAATTAGCTGACCCGGCTGTCCCCCTACCGCGGCACGTCAAATGGTCGCCGTTGGTGAAAGCCAAAATCTTCGCGTACTTCGCCATGTGCTTTGTCGTTCTCAGCCTCGTTCCAAACACGATCTGGGACCCTGACAACAACGAAATCATTTATGTCATTGGTCTTTTGGGGATCTGGCGCTACTTGTGGTGGGCGAACCATTTCGCCAGGGCGAAAATCTTCGAAAAAATGACCTACCCGCGGATGCGCGACCGCGGCGCTGCGCTGTGGAATAGCGGTTGGCGGCCGCGCCACATCCACATTCAAATGACGACATTCCGCGAACATCGCGAGATTTCTGAAGCCGTGATCCGCTCCCTCGTGGGAGAAATTCGCGAAGCTGGCGTCCCAGCCACCATCTGGCTCGGCTCGAGCGAATTGAGCGATGAAGTCAAAATCGCCAATCATCTGAAACTGGTCGGCGACGACTGCGATATCACGCTGCGGATCATCCGCCAGAACCAGCCCGGCAAGCGCGTCGCCATCGCTCTCATCCTTCGCGCCATGTCCCGCGCCGGCCTCGGCCGCGACGACATCGTCATTTTTATGGATGGCGACTTCGTGTTCCATCCCGGAATGGTGCGTAAGTGCGCGCCGCTGTTTGCCCTCGATCCGGAACTTCACGCCCTCACGACCGACGAGCACGTGCTCGTGCAAGGTCCGTGGTGGATGCAATCCTGGCTCAACATGCGGTTTGCTCAGCGGCGCATGGCGATGCAGAGCCACGCTCTGTCGAACCGCGTTTTAACATTGACGGGCCGCTGCTCGTTCTTCCGCGCAACACACATCGTTGAGGAAGAATTCATCCGCCTGCAGGAAGCCGATTATCTCCACCACTGGCTCTGGGGCACCTTCCGCTTCCTGTCCGGCGACGACAAGAGCACGTGGTACACGCTGCTGAAACGCGGCGTTAAGATGACCTACGTGCCCGACGCCAGCGGCACGACCATCGAGGTTGTCGAAGGCTCCGGCTACCGGCGCATGGTCGAAAACTTGCGTCGTTGGTCTGGCAATATGCTGCGCAACGGTTGGCGCGCGATCATGCTTGGCCCTCGCCGCATGCCGTTTTTCATCTGGTGGTGTTGTATTGATCAACGCATCGCCATGTGGACGATGTTGTTCAGCCCGATGGTCGCCGTAGCTGGTATGATGAAATTCGGCTCGAGTTATTTCCTGGCCTACGTCGTCTATATCGCCATCAGCCGCATGATGCTGTCGCTGGTCATGTTCACTTATGCGCGTCAAGTCGATTTGAATTTCGTCTGGACCCTTTATGCCAACCAGCTTCTCAATGCCGGCGTGAAGGTTTACATGCAATGGCGCCTGGCCAAACAAAAATGGACCAATCGCGGCAACCAAAAAACCGGCTTTGCCGGCGGCGGTGGGCTTGCCGTATTCCGCGAAGTAATGGCCGCCTATTTAACAGCGGTGTCATTTGCCGGCGTTTCTCTGAGCGTTATAATTTACACGAAGTTAATGTCCCTCCCGAGCTTCGATTTCATCGCGGCGATGATTTTTCGCTGAGATCGATAAAATTGTAAGTCTCAGCTTCAATGGATAACGACGTTTCGAAGGCATTCTCCAACACATCGGCAGGCGCTCTCGACTTCTGGCAGGGGGATTGAGTGTGCGAGCTTGAGCGACTTGGTTCGCGCAAACTCGGATAATGCGGCCTGACGCTGGGTAAATCGAAAGCGGAAAATCCGCGCGTGTGGGAGCGTCGAATACAATGACTTTACAATCAGCAATCGCTGAACAAACCTTCAATCGTGCCGTCAATGAAGCCGTGGGCGCGGCAGTGCAGGATAAGCCTGCAATCAGCGTTATTGGCTTGGGCTATGTCGGCGCCGTCTCGATGGCATGCCTGTCGCATTTGGGCTTCCGCATGGTCGGCGTCGATATCAGCCGCGAAAAAGTTGATGCAATCAACGAAGGACGCTCGCCGATCGTCGAAGAGCGCCTGGGCGAACTTCTTCTGGAAGGCGTCGACGGCGGCTTGATCACCGCGACGCAGAACCTCGTAAATGCGGTATTCGAAACCGACGTGACATTCCTGTCGGTTGGAACGCCGACGTCGAAAGACGGTGGCTGCGACTTCACGTTCGTGCGCCAAGCGAGCCGCGCAATCGGCCAAGCCATCGGCATGAAATCGGGCTACCACGTCGTTGTCCTGCGCTGCTCGGTACCACCCGGCACGACGCTTGATGTCGTCGTCCCTGAGATCGAGAAAGCCTCGGGCAAGAAACTCGGCGCCGACTTCGGCGTCTGTTTCAATCCTGAATTTCTTCGCGAAGGCGTCGCCGTCGCAGACTTTTTCGCTCCGCCCAAGACCGTCGTCGGTGCATCCGACACGCGCGCCGAGCAAACCGTCACTGCAATCTACGGCGCCGTCGATAAGAACGTCATCTTCACGTCGATTGAATCAGCCGAAATGGTCAAGTACGTCGATAACGTTTGGCACGCAACCAAAGTGGCATTCGGCAACGAAGTCGGCCGCCTCTGCAAGAAGCTCGACATCGACAGCCACGACGTCATGAATATCTTCGTCAAAGATTTGAAACTGAACTTGTCGCCTTATTATTTGAAGCCAGGTTTTGCCTTCGGCGGCTCATGCCTGCCTAAGGAAGTCCGCGCCGTCAGCCACATCGCTCACGCCATGGGTGTTGAAGTTCCGTTGATCGACAGTCTGACCGTCAGCAATCAACGCCACATCGCCCAGGCCGTGCATCTTCTGAAGCCCTTCGCCGGAAAACGCGTCGGCTTCCTCGGCGTCACGTTCAAGCCGGGCACGGACGATATGCGCGAAAGTCCGACACTTGATGTCATGGCAACTCTGATGAACGCCGGCGAGACGATCCTTGCATACGATCCAAACTTGAATTTCGGCCCGCTGCTTCAGCATCAGATCGACTATGTGCGCCATGCGGTTCCCGCTCAGGCAAAACTGATGGACGAGCTCGAAGGCTTGACAGTATCGACAGCCGCCGAGCTGTTCGAAAAATCGGACATCGTCGTTGTGTCGCACGCGACCGACGAATTCCGCCGCGCCGTACGAGAGCGCAACCCGCAAGTTCACATCCTGGACTTGGCGCGTCTGTTCAAAGAAATTCCATCCGAGCCGACCTATCAGGGCATTGCTTGGTAGTCCCGCCTAAACCTGCATAACGCGAAAAAACTTAAGCCGGCAGTGATCTCCACTGCCGGCTTTTTTCTTTGCGCTGGATCTTTTCAATTTGATTCAATTGATCGCAAAAATTGGCGAGCAGACGGAACTTAATGTTTGAATCTGGCGTGTAGGTTTTGGTGGTGAAGGCCAATGCGCGGACGGATCAGCCATGTCTTGGTCGAGAGTTTTAGCCGGGTGGCCGGCGTTTTGTGAGCAGCCAGCCTGGCAAGTGGGAGTAGTAAGATGAGCGACAAAGAAAACAGCGAAAACAATTCCAACGAAAACAAATTCGATGGCCGCGGCCACGGAGACGGTGATCATAACGATGATGGCCACTCCGACAACGGGCGGGTGAAAGCTGCGCGCGAGGCCGCCGAAAAGGATCGG
>JANOCZ010000289.1:0-3720 GCA_031412455.1 Hyphomicrobium sp.
TTCGTGAGGCGCTGGCGCGGGCGAAGGAGCGGCATTCGGGGCGCGAGGCTGATGCCCGGCCCGGAGATGGCGCAGAGTTAGACGCCGGCGATCTCGAAGAGACGACGATAAAGAAGCCGAAAGCGAAGAAGGCTGCACGCCAAAGCGACGCTTTGAAAAAACCGACTCAACCAAAAAATACCCCATCCGATTGATCTTGGAGGACTGAAGTCATGGCGACCGCCGGCGTTAGCGCCAACCGTCTCGAACTGCTGCAAATCGCTGACGCGGTAGCGCGTGAAAAGACGATCGACAAAAAAATTGTCATCGAGGCCATGGAAGAAGCCATTCAGAAAGCTGCAAAGGCGCGCTATGGCAGCGAGAACGATATCCGCTGCGAAATCGATCCTAAGACGGGTGAAGCGCGGCTGACGCGCGTCCTCGCGGTGGTCGATGAAGTCGAGAACGACTCGACGCAAGTCAATCTCGCCGATGCACAAAAGCGCAATCCAGACGCCAAGGTCGGGGATCATATCGCCGAGACGCTGCCGCCGTTGGAGTTCGGTCGCGTCGCTGCGCAGAATGCCAAGCAGGTCATCGTGCAAAAGGTGCGCGAGGCCGAGCGCGACCGGCAGTTCGGAGAATTCAAGGATCGCATTGGCGACATTTCGAACGGCACCGTGAAGCGCGTCGAGTACGGCAACGTCATCGTTGATCTGGGCAAGGCTGAAGGCATCATTCGGCGTGATGAGATGATCCCGCGCGAGAACGTGCGGCTCGGCGATCGTATTCGCGCTTATATTTACGACGTGCGCCGCGAACAGCGTGGGCCGCAGATATTCCTGACGCGGGCGCGCTCAGAATTCATGGCGAAACTATTTTCCCAGGAAGTGCCGGAAATTTACGACGGCGTGGTCGAGATCAAGTCCGTCGCACGCGATCCGGGCAGCCGGGCGAAGATTGCCGTCATCTCGAAGGATTCATCCATTGATCCGGTCGGCGCATGTGTTGGTATGCGCGGCGCGCGCGTGCAGGCAGTCGTCAACGAGTTGCAGGGCGAGAAGGTCGATATCATCGAGTGGAACCCGGACGCGGCGAGTTTCATCGTTAACGCGCTGGCACCCGCTGAAGTCACCAAGGTCGTGTTGGATGAAGACTCCAACCGCATTGAAGTCGTTGTGCCTGAAGCGCAGCTGTCGCTCGCCATCGGCCGGCGTGGCCAGAACGTGCGTCTTGCCTCGCAATTGACTGGGTGGGATATCGACATCCTGACCGAGCAGGAAGAGAGCGAGCGCCGCCAGAAGGAATTTGCCGAGCGTACGCAATTGCTCATGGACGCGCTCGATGTCGATGAGGTCATTGCGCAGTTGCTCGTGACGGAAGGCTTCGCCTCGATCGAAGAAGTCGCGTTTGTCGATCTGTCGGAAATCGCGCACATCGAAGGCTTCGACGCCGATACGGCCGAGCAAATTCAGGCGCGCGCGAAAGAATATCTCGAGCAGCAGGAAAGCGATCGCGATGCGAAGCGCCGCGAGCTTGGCGTTGCCGACGAGGTCGCGGAAATTCCGGGCATCACCACAGCAATGATGGTCGCGCTCGGTGAAAACGGCGTCAAGAGCGTCGAAGATTTCGCCGATTGCGCAACCGATGAGCTCGTCGGCTGGACCGAGCGCAAAAAAGATAAGGACTCTGAGGCCGTGCGACACAAGGGCTTCCTCGACGGCTTCGAGCTGTCGCGCGCCGATGTCGAGGGCATGATCATGGCGGCGCGCGTGCAGGCGGGCTGGATCAAGGCGGAAGATCTTGAGCAGCCGGCCGACATCGAAGCTGAAGCTGAGGTTGCCGAGACCGCCGACACGACCGGCGACGAAGAAGCCGTTCAAAGTTAATGCTATGACGTTTGAGACCAACGAGGATCAGTGGCCGAAACCCGCCAGAAAAAGCGACACCGCGACGCCATCGACCCAGATGCCGGGCCGTTGCGGATGTGCGCCGTCACGCGGGCCGAACTCAGCCCGCGGGAGCTGATTCGGTTCGTTCGCGGGCCGAATGGTGAAATCGTGCCCGATCTCGAGCAGTCGTTGCCCGGGCGCGGCGTGTGGCTGACCTGCGACCGAAACATCGTTGAAAAGGCAATAAAAACAAAGGCGTTTGCCCGAAGTCTACAGACAGACGTCGTTGTTCCGGGCGATCTTGCGGAGCGCTTGCTTGGGATGCTGCAACGGCGGGCCGGAGACGCGCTCGCCCTTGCAAATAAGGCAGGTCGCGTTACATCAGGGTTCCAGCAAGTTGATGCGGCGCTCGAAAAGGGTAGGGTTGCGGTTCTACTACACGGCACGGATGCTGCGGACGACGGGCGCGGCAAACTCGACCGGAAGTTTTTCGCCATCGCGCGTGAGAACGGCAGCGGTGCCCCGGTCGTCGACATTCTAACTATCGCACAAATGAGCTTGGCCATCGGCCGCCCAAGTGTGGTACATGCTGCGCTTCTACCCGGAGGACTGGCCAAGAGGTTTCAGAGGGAGGCGGAGCGCGTGGCGCGCTACCAGTCGCTCTCGGTTTCCGGTCAGGTATTTAAACCGGCACTTGATCACGATACTCGAACTGAAGGCTAAGCGGACATCGTATGACCGACCAGAACGACCAAACTGACAAAACCTTGCGGGCTGGCGGGCGTAAACCGCTATCGCTGCAGAGAACGGTCGAGTCTGGCCATGTGCGGCAGAATTTCAGCCATGGCCGTCATAAAACCGTGGTGGTCGAGAAAAAGAAAACTCGCAAACTCGGTCCGGGCGGTGAGCCAATGGCCGAGGCGGCCGCTGCGCCAACGCCGGTCGCGGCCAAACCGCGTGCACCTGCGGCACCGCTTCGCGAGGCGCAGTCGGCGACCGAAACACGCAGCGGTGGGCTGCAACGCAATCTTTCAAAAGAAGAACAGGCGGCGCGGGCGACAGCCCTTGCAGCCGCTCGCGCCGAAGATGCAACGCGGCCGGCTGATGAGCCGGTCCGCTTCGAGCCTGCACGAGCAGTTGAAGCGGCAGCCGCTACCGACGTTGCAGCTCGCGCCGAACAGGCCGCGGCTCCAGCCGTGACCGCTGCTGCGTCAGCGCCGCCGGCTGCACCTGCGACGACGCCTACAGCCGCGCCAGCGGCACCGGGCTATGCAGCTCGGCCCGCACCGCGTCGCGACGACGTCCGACGCGACGATCGTCCGCAATCGCGTGATGGGCGTCCACCACAACGCGATGATCGCGACGCGGCACGACCAGGCTTCCGCAGCGGCACAAGTGCGCGCGCGGGCGGTGGTCCAGCGTTCATGCCACGCGAATCTGGCCGGCCGCAGGAAATCGTTCTGCCGAATTTGCGCCGCGCGGCGCCGGCAGCTCCTGGCGAAACAATCGTCGAGAAGCCCTCGCGTCCTGTGCGTCTCGCGCCAGCCAAGCCGGCGGTCGAGGACGATGATGCGCGCAAGCGCGGCCCCGGCGGCATCAAGATCACCCGTCCGGCCGTCAAAGATCCCGACGAAAATCGCCAGCGCACGAAGATCTCGATCACGAACTTTGATCGTGAAGCGCAGCAGCGGTCGCTCGCCTCGCTCAAACGCAAGCGCGAAAAAGAAAAACTCAAACAGATGGGGATCGTCCAGCCGCGAGAAAAAATCTCGCGCGAGGTCATTATTCCCGAAGTCATTACCATTCAAGAGCTTTCAAACCGCATGGCCGAGCGGGCCGTCGACGTTAT
>JANOCZ010000290.1:0-1660 GCA_031412455.1 Hyphomicrobium sp.
TTTTGAATGGACGCGATTGCGCGGCGCTCAGCGAGGCTGAACGGACACGGTTACGTCGTAAGTCGATTGGCTTCGTCTACCAATTCCACCAATTATTGCCCGAATTTTCAGCCCTCGAAAATGTTATGATCCCGCAGATGATCCTGGGTAAATCGCGCAAGGAAGCGACCGTCCGCGCCCGCGCTTTGTTGAGTGGCCTCGGTCTCAGCGACCGCGTTGATCATCGCCCCGCCGAGTTGTCGGGCGGCGAGCAGCAACGCACCGCGATCTGCCGCGGCCTTGCCAATGAGCCCAAACTTCTGTTGGCCGACGAGCCGACCGGAAATCTCGATCCAACGACCTCGGAATATGTATTCACCGAATTGATCGAGTCGATCCGCGCCCAGGGCGTCGCAGCGCTGATCGCCACCCACAACATGGATCTAGCGAGTCGCATGGATCGCACGCTGAAGCTGGAAAATGGCCGTCTCGTCGAGCATTTCTGGGCGCGTGCGTAGGCGACAGCGGCAAATTTTGCGTCGGACAAGTGTCCGCATGAGGTTGGTCGCCGGCCCCAACCGGGCTAAGAAAATCGAATGGCAGACCTCAATCCCGCGCTCCCGTTTGTGCATCTGAAGGTGCACTCGGCCTATTCGCTGCTCGAAGGCGCGCTGCCGATCGGCAAACTCGCCAAGCTTGCGGTTGGATACAACTTTCCAGCACTCGCGATCACCGACACGAACAATCTGTTCGGCGCGCTCGAGTTCTCAAACAAGATGTGGGAGCAGGGCGTTCAGCCGATCATCGGCGTGACGACCGACGTCGATTTTGACGATCATCGCGAAGTCCGCGACATCCGTCTGCAAAGGCCAGGGTCGAACGAACCGCGCGCGCAGCCGTCGGGCCGCGTCACGCTGTTGGCGATGAACGGCGATGGCTATGCGAACCTCATGCGCCTATCGAAGTGCCTCTACTTCGAACCCGCCGCCGATGAACCCGCGCACGTCAAAATCTCGCGGTTGGAAGAATTTTCAGCTGGCCTAATCGCGTTGACCGGCGGCCCTGACGGCCCAGTCGACAAGGCGTTGCGCGACGGCCAGGCCGACACCGCACTCGGCCGCATCAAGACGCTGGAGAAAATCTTCCGCAATCGCCTCTACATCGAACTGCAGCGCCACGGTTTGGCGACCGAACAGAGCGTCGAGCCCTCGCTGCTCGACATCGCCTATAGCCGTAACATCCCGATCGTCGCGACCAACGAATGCTATTTCGCCGTTCCATCTGATTATGACGCGCACGACGCGTTGCTGTGTATCGCCGAGGGCCGCTTCGTCGTCGAAGATGATCGCCGGCGCGCGACGCCCGAACATTATATAAAAAGTGCAGCGCAGATGACCGCGCTGTTTGCGGATTTGCCGGAAGCGATCGCCAACACGCTCGAGATTGCGCAACGCTGCGCCTTTCGCCCGGAGGGCCGCAAGCCGATCCTGCCGCGCTTCATCGCCAGCGACGACAGCCTGAGCGAACTTGAAAACTTCCGGCTTGAGGCGGCCGAATTGAAACGCCAAGCCAAAGCCGGACTGCAAACGCGGCTCGACGCGACCGGCCCGAGCGAGGGCTTCAACGTAGAAGATTACACCAAGCGCCTTGCCTACGAGCTTGACGTCATCACGCAGATGAA
>JANOCZ010000291.1:0-15248 GCA_031412455.1 Hyphomicrobium sp.
GACGGTGCTGCTGCACCAGGAGGACGGCTGAGTGATGCGTCAGACGCGGACACCGCAAGAGGGTTGCGGAACGTCACGCGAGACGTCCTTTCATTTCAAAGTGAGGGGGACGGCTCGTGCGGGCGCTTGTGCGCTGCTGCTCACCGCGGCATCTGTGTGTATTTTGGCTGCCGCCACGCTATCGCCGGCGATGGCGCAGGAGCCGAGTTCGTTCGCGGCCGAGCCCGGTGGTATGTTCGGCAACGTCAAGAAGAAGCTCGATACGACCAAGCCCATGAACCTTCAGGGCGATCAGCTGATCTATGACACGGCCGGCAACAAGGTGACCGCGCGCGGCAACGTCGAAATTTTCTACAATGATTACATCCTGACCGCCGACGAGGTCGTCTACGACCAGAGCGCTGGGACATTGACGGCGGCGGGCAACGTCACGCTGAAAGAGCCACAAGGCAATATCATCCGCGCTGACCGCTATACGCTGACTGACGATTTCCGTGATGGCTTCGTTCAATCTCTCTCGGTTGTGACGAAGGACGACACCCGCATCTCCGCTGATCGCGCAACGCGTCGTGACGGTAATGTCACCGAGTTCTCGAATGGCCGCTTCACGCCGTGCAAGAGCGACGGCAATACGCCGCCTCTTTGGTGCATCAGCGCGGCGCGCATTATTCACGATAAAGACGCAGCCACGATCACCTATCAGGATGCCTACTTCGAAGTATTCGGTCAGCCTGTGTTGTATCTTCCGTATTTCCAGCACGCCGATCCGTCGAAGAAGCGGCAGTCGGGATTCCTCGCGCCCGAGTATGGACAATCGTCGAATCTGGGCTTTATCAGCGGCCTTCCCTATTATTTCGCGCTCGATCCGAGCTACGATTTCACCTTCAATCCGCTTTACATGTCGGAACAGGGCGTGTTGTGGCAGGGGGAATGGCGCCATCGCCTCGCGAACGGGCAATACACCGTCAACATCAATGCGATCGATCAGGATGGCCGCGATTTGCCTGGCACGCCTGACCAGCAGGCTGAGCTCGACGGTTGGCGCGGGAGCGTGCAGACGCGCGGCCTCTTCTCGCTATCGAGCTGGTGGAAGTTTGGTTGGGACGTGACGGTTGAGAGTGACGATCAGTATCGCCGCTTCTATCGCCTCGACAGCATTTTGCTGACTGATCGCGTCAATCAGGTCTTCCTGACTGGCCAGTCCGATCGCAACTATTTTTCGGCGCGTGCCTATCAGTTTGGTGGATTGCTGCTTAACGACACCGCGCAGTCGGAGAGCTATACGCATCCGATCATCGATTACAACTACGTGTTCGCCGACCCGGTGCTTGGCGGCGAGCTTAAGCTTGACACCAATGTCTTGAGTTTTTCGCGCGCTGACGGCGCGTTGAGCGTTGCGGGTGGAGTTCCGATCACCGGCGATCAGAATATCAATCGCGTTACGAGCGAATTGAAGTGGCGGCGCCGTTTCACCGATGCCATCGGCATTACCTACACGCCGTTTGGCAATCTGCGCGGCGATGTTTATCAATTCAACGATTTCACCGATCCCGAATCCGTCGTCGTGGATCCGGTCACAGGTAACGTGGTGTCGAGTACCGCCGTCAGTTCCGATACGACCATCCGCGGAATTGCTGCCGGTGGCGTAACGGTTGCGTATCCGTGGATCGCCAACACCGATAGCGCCAGTCACATTATCGAGCCGATCGGCCAGATTATCGCGCGGCAAGCAAGTGTCACCCAGCGCCGGTTGCCCGACGAAGACGCTCGCAGTCTCGTGTTCGACGACACGAATTTGTTCGAAGTTTCGAAGTTCTCCGGCTTCGACCGGACCGAGATGGGCACGCGCGTCAACGCCGGACTCCAATACACATTCCAGGCTAATTCAGGCGGCTATGCCCGCTTTCTCGCCGGCCAAAGCTATCACCTGTCAGGCGACAACGTGTACGCTGGGCCGGGTCGAGATACCGACGGGAACCCTATTTACAATCCAGCCAGCGGACTTGAGACCGATCGTTCGGACTACGTGCTGGGCGCCTACATTGCGCCGACCGACGCGTTCCGGTTCATCGCTCAGACGCGCTTTGATCAGGACGACTTCACTGTGAAGCGCGAAGATGCCGGGGTTCAGGTTCTTTACGGGCCGGTCATGGCGCAGGCTAGCTACGCCTATACGGCGAACGATCCCTCACTCGGGCTGCTGGACTCGCAACAGGATATTTTGGCGTCCGGAATGCTGCGTTTGACGGATCGCTGGAGTGTCGGCGCGGGCTTCCGCTACGACATCGATGCGGCTGAGTTGCGTCAGGATAGTATCCAGCTCAAGTATGCCGATGAGTGCTTCGTCCTGACCGCAACGTACCAGGAATTGCATTATAACAGCGCGACGATCGATGACGACCGCAGTCTGATGTTGCGCTTCGAGCTCAAGCATTTGGGTGAGTTTAAGTACAAAACTGACTCTCTGGATTTTGCATTTGGCGGCGAACAACGCACCAATTGAGCCTTCCGGTGCAGCGCTGCGACGCCGTGTGAGGGCTAGCTTACGGGCTTCGAAAACCGGATTTTCGCCACGGTTGTGTGTGGATAACTAGGCTCTGTCGAGCGGCCGTGAGTTATCCTGTTGCATCCCAGAATCACGGGACGGGCCCCAAATTTGGACTTCCGCGCACATGACGGCTTTGATTGAAACGTCTCTCGTCCACCCGCTGTCTTCGCGCCCGCTTCGGCTATCGTCGCGGGTGTTGCTTGGTGGTTTTTTATTGGCGCTGACGTCTCTAGCCGCGACCGCCGATCCTGCGCAAACCGCCGCTGCCGATGCGGCCGCGGCGCCGTTACGGCTCAAGCCCACTACTACCGATCAGAGCCCTAAGACAGCCGTGAAGAAGAAGGCGCAGCCGGTTGCGGGGAACGCCGACGAACCGACTAAGGCTGCCGCCAAAACTGACGGGGGCGGCGTGCCGTCTTTGGGAAGCGGCAAAGAGCAGGCAATCGTCGCCCTCGTCAACGACGAGCCCATCACCGGTTATGAAATTCAACAGCGGGCTCTGATGCTCAGCGGCGGCGGCGTTCAGCAGAAGGCGCAGGAAAATTTCAAGGCTCTTTTGAAAAATCCTCGCACAACGGAACGGCTGAAAGCCATTCTCGCGGATACAATCAAAGCGAACGAAGGCAAGAGCAAAGATCAGATTATTGCCATCTTCGAGGCCCGCAAGAAGCAGTTCGCGATGGACATGCAAAAGCAGGCGGTCGAGAGCGCCAAGTCGAGTGCTTTGCCGGGCATGAAGAAGGCGGCGCTTGAAGAGCTGATCGACGAGAAGATCAAACTTCAGGAAGCTAAGCGCCAGGGTGTTGCCATTGGCGATGACGAGGTCAATCGTGTGCTCGCGGGCATTGCTGAGCGCAACAAGATGACTGAAGCGCAATTTGCAGCGCAAGTAGGCGGCGGTATGGACGCTATGAAAAGCCGGGTCCGCTCGACGCTGTCTTGGAACGATGTCATTCGGCGCCGGTTCGGTGCGCAGATCGCGGTGACTTCAAAGGATGTCGATAAGCTTGTCGCCTCGACGACGGGTGGGGTTCAAGACGATGTCGATCTCAAGGTGCAACGCATCCGTATAGCTTTGCCGGCAAAAATGGATCAAGCGGTCGTTGCTCAGCGCATGCAGGATGCTGAAAAAGTGCGCGCAAAGTTTACCGATTGCAAATCGACGAGCGGTGCGGCGGCAGGTGTCGCCGGCGCCAAATTCGAGGACCTGGGCAAGCGCCGTCCGTCGGCATTCCAAGAACCGACGCGCTCACTGCTGCTCAACGCCCGCGATGGCGAAATGCTGCCGCCCAGTCTGGGTGAAGGGGGTATCGATCTTTGGGCGGTGTGTGGCCGCGACGTCGTTAAGGCCGAGGATCAAAAGCGCAACCAGGCGGAAGGCGAACTCAAACAGAAAGAGTTTGATCTGCTCGCCAAGCGGCATCTGAAAGATTTGCGCCAGGATGCGCACATCGAGTACCGCTGATGAGCGAGTACCGCTAATGGGCGCGGAGCCCATCATTGAACGAACAGCGACGCTACCGCTCGGCTTAACGATGGGCGACCCGGCAGGCATCGGGCTTGAGATTTCGCTCAAGGCTTGGCTTAGGCGGGAGGAACTCTCCCTCTCTCCGTTCTGCATTTACGGTAGCGCCGATGCGCTTGCTGATCGTGCGCGACAGCTTAATCTCGAGGCTTTTCCCATCGTCGTCGATGCTCCGTCGGAAGCCGCATCGATCTTTCTTCGCGGCGTTCCGGTGATCGATATCCCGCTCCAAGTGAAGGCTCTTGCTGGACGTCCCGACGCTCGCAACGCTCGGCCGATCATTGCGGCGATCGAACGTGCCGTCGGCGATGTGCAGGCCTCGAAGATCCGCGCCGTTGTTACTAATCCGATCGCCAAATCGGTTCTTCATGAAGGGGGATTTCGCCACCCTGGTCATACAGAGTATTTGGCTGAGCTTGCCGCGATGCATTGGGACGGCGGCCCATTCCACGCGGTCATGATGATATCATCGAACGAGTTAAAAGTTGTGCCGCTGACAATTCACGTGCCACTTTCCCTCGTGCCGCAGTCCGTTACCCGCGAGCTTATTACGAAGACAGTCGTCGTGACACATGCCGCGTTGATCCGTGATTTTGGCATAGCATCGCCGCGGCTCGCGATATCTGGGCTCAATCCGCACGCTGGTGAGTCGGGCTTGATCGGCACCGAGGATCGCGACATCATCGCGCCAGCGGTGGAAGCGCTCGTCGCGCAGGGATACGATATCACTGGCCCGCTTCCAGCCGACACCATGTTCCACGCCGCCGCCCGTTCAAATTACGATGCCGCTATCTGCATGTACCACGATCAGGCGTTGATCCCGATCAAAACCCTGGCGTTCGATACCGGCGTCAATGTCACGCTAGGGTTGCCGTTTGTGCGGACATCGCCCGATCACGGGACAGCATTTGACATTGCGGCACGCGGTATCGCCTCGCCTGAGAGTTTGATCGAAGCGTTGAAACTTTCCGATAGCATGACCCGGCGTCGTGCGTTAGCGCAGCTATGAGTGTCGATCGGCCGTCTGGATCGCCTGATGGACTGCCTCCGTTACGCGAAGTCATCGGGAGCTATGAGCTTCGTCCAAAGAAGAATTTAGGGCAGAACTTCCTGCTCGATCTGAATATCACGCGCCGGATTGCCCGCGCGTGCGGTCCCATGCAAGGCCGGACGATCGTTGAGGTTGGTCCGGGACCTGGCGGCCTGACGCGGGCACTGTTCCTGGAAGGTGCGGAGCGCGTTATCGTCATCGAACGCGATGAGCGGTGTGCGCCAGCGCTCGATGACATTGGGCGACGCTATCCAGGTCGGCTCGATGTTCATTTTGGTGACGCGCTTGAGGCCGACTGGCCGACGCTGCTGCGCGGCGTCACAGGTCCCGTGACAATCGCCGCCAACCTTCCCTACGGCATCGCTTCGCTGCTGCTCGCGGGTTGGCTTGAAACGGAGCCTTGGCCGCCGTGGTTCGACGGCATGGTCTTAATGTTTCAACGCGAAGTCGCCGACCGCATCGTCGCGGCCCCCAACTGCAAGGCTTACGGCCGGCTCTCCGTTCTGGCTCAATGGCGTACTGAGCCGCGCATCGTCATGACGTTGCCGGCCGAAGCGTTCACGCCGCCGCCTAAAGTTGCATCGGCTGTCGTGGCCTTCGTTCCTCGCGCCAATCCCCATCCCGAGTGCTCTGTCGCAACCTTGGCCCGGGTCACGCAAGCGGCGTTCGGTCAGCGTCGCAAGATGCTGCGTGTGAGTTTGAAACAATTGACCGCCATGCCGGAACTGCTGCTAGCTCAAGCCGGTATAAAGCCAACGGATCGCGCTGAGGATCTCACGGTGGGCGACTTTGCGAGGATGGCTGGCATTCTCGATGGCAACAGTAAGTTGATTTCTTAAAGCGCGTTCTGCATGTCCCGCACGAACGCCGAAAGGCCCAACAGCCTTTCACGCTTTAGACGTTCAGCCTGTAGTATTGATTTTACGGCCGTTACGCTGTCGTCCAGATTAATGTTGACGATAACGTAGTCGTATTCTGCCCAGTGACTGATTTCAGATGAGGCCGCCGCCATTCGTTTAGCGACGACGTCGCTTGGATCCTGCGCGCGCGTCCTTAGGCGTTGTTCGAGCACGCGTCCTGACGGCGGCAGCACGAAAACGCGGACTACGTCACCTGGCATTTTCTCCGACAGCTGCTGTGCGCCTTGCCAGTCGATATCGAAGAGGATGTCGTGCCCTCTGTCGATTGCCGCGAGCACGGGCGCCTGTGGCGTTCCGTAGTAGTTGTCGAAAACGCGCGCCCACTCGATCAGTTCGTCCGCATCTTTCATGGCGTCGAAGCGATCGCGACTGACGAAGAGATAGTCTTCTCCTTCGCGCTCTCCGGGCCGCGGCTTGCGCGTCGTGACGGACACCGACATTTTGATATTGGCGTCCGCTAACAGAAGTTGCCGAGCAAGCGTTGTCTTGCCGGCACCCGAAGGCGACGAGATAATATAGAGCAATCCTCGCCGTGCGATTGCGGGCGGTGTCAGTGCGTGTTCATCGAGGGGGAGCATAGTGGAGGGAGCCATGTTACTCGATATTCTGCACTTGTTCGCGAAGTTGATCGATAACTGTTTTCAGTGTCAGCCCAAGCCGCGTGATATCTACTGCATTGGCTTTGGAACAGAGTGTGTTCGCTTCCCGATTGAATTCTTGGGCCAAAAAGTCGAGCTTTCGACCCACCGCTCCGGGTTCCTTCAGTATCTCTAGAGCCGATGCTACGTGCGCATCAAGGCGCGCCAGTTCTTCTTCGACATCGGCGCGGGTCGCAACCAGAACTGCTTCTTGATGCAGCCGGTCTCGGTCGAGGCCACTGTCGGCCTCAGTGAGGCGGGCGATTTGCTCGCTCATTCTCCCCTTAATGGCATCGATCGAGCGCGACGGGGACAACCGGACCTCTGCCGTCAGCCGGGCGATTTCGCTGACCTGAGCGTGGATGACGGCGTTCAATCGCGCACCCTCGGCGAGGCGCGACTGCACCAAAGCTTCGAGGGCTTGATGAAATCCTGAGAGAAGCTGTTTTTCACGATTAGAGCGCGCCTGCGCGGTTTCGCCTTGGTCACTTGGTTCCAGGACGCCTTTGATTGACAGGAGCGTCGCCGTATCTGGCCGCATGCCTCCGATGATCTCAATTACGCGGTCGGCGGCTCGCACGATGTCTGACAGCACCGCTTCGTTCAGGCGCAGTGTTCCGCCGTTCATTTGCCGGTCCAGCGTCAAGGTCGCCGAAACATTGCCTCGGACGATACGCTTGCCTATCGATTCGCGGACGGGCAACTCTATGGCATCGTGCCCTGGTGGCGTTCGCAGACGCACGTCAAGACCCCGGCCATTGACGCTGCGTGCTTCCCATGCCCAGCTGTAGCCCTCGCCGACGCCATCGGCCCGCCCAAACCCTGTCATGCTCGAAATAGCCATCGCCGCCCTGCCGAATATCCGGCATTGAGCCGGCGGCGCAACTTACGGCGCTCGGAGCGAACTTGAAACCGGTTTTGCTCAGCGCTGGCAATCGTTCACGGCTTTTTCGGCTTACGCACGGGTAACGGGACATCGGCTGCACTGGCTGGCGTCACAGTTTTGCTGGTCTTTTTAGTTGTAGGCGCGGTTTCGGTTGCCGGAGTCGCGACTATATCGACCGACTCTCCGGGCTCGGGAATCGGGGTGACATCGGGATCGGGCGCCTCTTCCTTCACATCAGCGCCTGACTTGGCCTTGGCGAGCCGCTCCACTTCGCGCCACTTCTGGACGGCCGAATTGTGGTCTTTTAGGTTTTCGGAGAAGGCGTGCCCTCCACTACCGTCAGCAACAAAGTAGAGATCGTTGGTCTGTGCCGGGTTGAGAGTCGCCTCCAATGCTGCTTTCCCTGGATTGGCAATAGGCCCAGGCGGCAGTCCATTGATCTGATACGTGTTGTATGGCGTCTTGGTGTCGATGTCGGCCTTCGTCAGTCCTCGGCCAAGGGTTCCCTGCCCGCCTGTGATGCCGTAAATGATCGTCGGATCTGACTGCAGACGCATACCTTTCTTTAGGCGATTATAGAAAACAGCCGCAACGCGATCGCGCTCGTCATTTTTGCCGGTTTCCTTCTCCACAATGGAGGCGAAGGTGATCGCTTCCTCAACGGTGCGCAGAGGCAAATCCGGCTGACGCTTCTCCCAAATGCGCGCTAAAGTTTTTTGCATTTCCGCTTGCATCTTCTCGATGATTTCCTGCCGCGAGGCCCCTTTCGAGAAACTATAGGTGTCTGGCATGAGAGTACCCTCGGCCGGCATACTCCCGATATCGCCGGTGAGGTTTGCTTCTCCCTTGAGGCGCTCGACCACCTGCTGGCTGGTCAAACCCTCAGGTATCGAAACCTTATAAAGGACCGATTTTCCCTCTGCGAGGATATCCATGACTTGGCGCATGGAGGAGTGCTGCTTAATTTCGTACTCGCCAGCTTTAAGTTCCGGCGCTCGTTTGGCGCTGAAGAGCGACTGCATCAAGTGACCACCGACGAACGTCCAGCGATTGGTGATTATGCCCTCTCGCTCAAGGCGCTCAGCAATCGCGATGCGGCCCTCGCCCTTCGGAACGATCACCATGCGGGTTGCGTCGAGGGGGCCTGGACTTTCGTATTGATGGTAAGTTGCCAAGCCGATGCCGCTGACTGTAACCATGCCGACTAGGCACACCGTCAGCAGGCCGCTGAAAACGCGAACAAAGCCCGAGACGACGCGAGAGGGCTCGCGCGAATCTAGGCCGCGGGGCCGTGAGGGAGCACGCCCAGGTTCCAACCGCTCAGCTGGACTGCGGGCCCCCAACGGCTTGGTGCGTGCCGTTGTGTCCGCTTTTTTCTTTCGATTGCTCATGTCTGCCAAAATAACATGTCTTTGCGCCCCCGACAGCGCCGAAAGTAGTGGCGCTCGACGTCACTATCGCAGCCTCATATGGCCAACGGTCGACGTTAAATGTGGCAAAACGGCGAAAGCTGTATGTTAGGCGACGCGACGCAGCACTAGGGATGCGTTGGTGCCACCAAAGCCGAACGAATTGGATAAGACGGTATCGATCGGCTTATTTCGTGGTGTGTGCGGCACGAGATCAATCGGTGTAACGACGGATGGGTTATCCAAATTGAGTGTAGGCGGCGCAACGTTGTCGCGAATGGCCAGTGCGCAGAAGACGGCTTCTACGGCGCCGGCGGCGCCGAGCAAATGGCCGATTGCCGATTTGGTCGAAGACATCGTCAACTTTGTGCAGTCGTCGCCAAACAGTCTTTCGACCGCGCTCAATTCAATTTCATCGCCCATCGGCGTCGAGGTTCCATGGGCGTTGACGTAGTCGATGTCTCCCGTTGAGATCCCAGCGCGGGCGAGAGCGGCTTTCATGCAGCGGAATGCACCATCGCCACTCTCGGCAGGAGCAGTGATGTGATAGGCGTCTCCCGACATGCCGTAGCCAATGACTTCCGCATAGATTTTCGCACCGCGAGCCTTGGCGTGCTCATAGGTTTCGAGCACGACAATCCCAGCGCCCTCTCCCATGACGAAGCCGTCGCGGTCGCGGTCGTAGGGGCGCGATGCCTGGGCGGGATTGTCATTAAAATTTGTCGAGAGCGCACGGCAGGCCGCAAAACCGGCAAGCGCAATCCGGCAGATGGGACTTTCCGATCCGCCGGCGACCATCACATCCGCATCGCCCAGAGCGACGAGGCGAGCCGCGTCGCCTATTGCGTGTGTGCCCGTTGCGCAGGCCGTGACAACGGCGTGGTTGGGGCCGCGTAGCTGGTGTTTAATCGAGACATAACCGGAGGCCAGATTGATCAGGCGCCCGGGGATGAAGAAGGGCGAAACACGTCGCGGCCCTTTCTCCTTGAGGAGAAGGGAAGTATCAGCGATGCCCGATAGACCGCCGATTCCTGAGCCAATCAGGACGCCCGCACGCTCTTGTGCCTCAACGGTTGTGAATTTCAGTCCGCTATCGGCGATTGCCTGGTCGGCTGCGGCTTGCGCATAGATGATGAAATCATCGACTTTGCGCTGCTCTTTGGGCTCCATCCAGTCGTCGGCGTTAAATTTTCCGTCCGCCGTCGCGCCTCTGGGGATGAAGTTGGCAATCTGACACGAGATGTCGGAGACTTCGAACTCCTCAACTCGACGTGCGCCGTTTTTGCCGGCCAGCAATGCCGCCCATGATGGTTCGACACCGCAGCCAAGCGGCGTCACCAGCCCTAATCCTGTGATGACTACGCGGCGCATGAACTTTTCCCGCCATTAGTTCAAAAGAAATCTAAGCCAACTCAGGGCTCTTGATACGATCCGGGGGCCGGTTGAACCAGCCCCCGCTGCGCATGCTGCACGGAAATCGTCAAATCGTGACGACTGGCGGCGCGATCATCAAGCGGCGCTGGCATTCTTCTCAAGAAATTTCACTGCGTCGCCGACCGTCAGAATGTGTTCGGCAGCATCGTCTGGAATTTCGCACCCGAACTCTTCTTCGAATGCCATCACGAGTTCGACCGTATCCAAGCTATCGGCGCCAAGGTCGTCAATAAAGCTGGCGTTCTCCGTGACCTTGTCGGTCTCGACGCCCAGATGCTCCACTACGATCTTCTTCACGCGCTCTGCGACATCGCTCATCGTCTATCCTCGTGTCTTTCTGTCATGGCTCGCCGGGGTTGCCGTATCGGCCTTCGTTGCGTTTGTTAAATGTGAAGTTCGGGACGACCGCCGCGTGGGCCGAATGCCTCATCCTGAACAAGTTGTTATTGGCGGTACCGCGAGTCGTTGGTGAGTGACATGCTATATCGCTGAAGTTCGCAATCTGTCCCCAGGATCAATCGAGGGAAGACTTTTTGCCACTCCAAAACGTGGTGTCGTTAACACACTTCCTAGCCCTTGCAAAGCGAGGCGTGGGCACCGGCAAGCGGCGTTTGAGGCGCGGCAAATAGGCCGCAAACTGCGTTTCATAGAATTTACCAACCTGGCGCCCGCAAAGTGATTAAACCATCGCCATTCCGCCGTTTATATGTAGTGTTTGGCCGGTCACGTAGCCGCCCTCCGCGGACGCCAGAAATAAGCAGCCGGCTGCGATATCTAGTGGTTGGCCGAAGCGCTGGGCGGGAATGATTGCTGAAATATCCCCCTTCTGCTTGTCTGTCAAAACGTCCGTCATGGCGGTCTGAATGAAGCCCGGTGCGACACAGTTGGCCGTTATGCCTCTTGATGCTACTTCGCGGGCCAGCGATTTGGTCATGCCGATCATGCCAGCTTTCGATGCCGCATAGTTCGCCTGGCCAGGATTACCAAATACCCCGGAAACCGATGCAATATTGATGATCCGACCGAAGCCAGTTTTTGAACGCATCATGTGCCGAGAGGCGGTACGGCACAGCATGAATGTAGACGTCAGATTAACGGCGATGACATCGTCCCACTGCTCGTCCTTCATGACCATAAACAGGTTGTCTTTGGTCAGGCCGGCATTGTTGACGACTATATCGAGCCTGCCGCCGAGCGCCTTTACGCTCTCATCGATCAGCTTGCCGACGGCTACTCGATCAGCAAGATCGCAGGGCACGACGTGCACGCGATCGCCGAGTTCCTTCGCCAAGGCATCGAGAGCATCAATTTTGCGGCCCGAGATGGCAACAGTGGCTCCAGCCTTGTGAAAGACTCGCGCGATTTCCGCGCCGATTCCCCCAGTTGCTCCTGTTATCAAAGCCGTTTTACCCGTTAGGTCGAACATCGAATGTCCTCTGCTTGACGATGGATGAAAGCATTGCCGTAGCCAGATCATTAGGGGGGGCGAAGCGATGCTTAAGGCAATTTTCTGTTACGCTCACTTCGCCAAGGCCTCGGCGATGGAGGTCAGCGCGAGTTCGATATCCGGCGGCGCGCCAACACTCATAGTGTTGGAGGTCGTCGCCGTCCGTTTGACGAGACCGGCCAGTACTTTCCCAGCGCCAATCTCGTAGAAATCCGTGATTCCGTTAGCGGTCATGTAGGCGACGCACTCGCGCCAACGAACTGTGCCGACGACCTGTTCGACAAGCCGCTTCTTGATTTCATCTGGATCGCTAATGGACGTTGCTGTGACGTTGGCGACGACGGGGACAATCGGTGGGTTAACTCTAATGCTTGCCAATGCCTTAGCCATCGCGTCGGCGGCGGGTTGCATAAGCGCGCAATGGAAGGGTGCTGATACCGGCAAATTGACCGCGCGACGAACGCCGTGCGCCTTGCCTATCTCAGCCACGCGATCGATCGCGATTTTATGTCCAGATAACACGACTTGGGTTGGTTCATTGTCGTTGGCGACTTGGCAGACGTCACCTTGAGCCGCCTCGGCCGCAACTTTGACGGCTATGTCCATGCCGACGCCGAGGAGCGCGGCCATCCCGCCCTGCCCGACCGCGACGGCCTTCTGCATCGCTTGGCCGCGAAGCTTCAACAGGCGCGCAGTGTCAGCGAGTGAAAACGCGCCAGCTGCGGCAAGCGCAGAATATTCGCCAAGGGAGTGACCGGCGACAAACTTCACGTTGCCGGCCAGCGAGAAGCCCTTCTCGACCTCGAGGACGCGCATCACCGCCATCGATACGGCCATAAGCGCTGGTTGCGCATTTTCGGTCAGGGTGAGTGTTTCCTTAGGGCCATCCCACACGATGGCGGACAATTTCTGACCCAGGGCCTCATCGACCTCATCGAAGACTGCGCGCGCGCATGGGAATGCGTCGGCCAGCGCTTTGCCCATGCCGACGTCTTGGCTCCCTTGTCCGGGAAAAACAAATGCTACAGCCATACCGAGCCGCTCCTTAGGTCATCCGATGGTCCGGACGTGGCGCTTTAGGCCACTGAGCAGCGATGAGTGTCAAGATATCCCGCTGGCGCACAAGACGGCGCTCGGATTTTCACTGAAGGCCAGGAAGCCAGCGACCACTCGCGCGCTAACGATGCAACAACCGATAAGCAGGTTTGGCGACGCCGGAGACTAACAGCGCCGTCAGACCACCGGCGATTATTCCGATAAGGGCCGACCCGGCGGCTGTTGCGAGCCAAGCCATCACGGACCCAGCGGCACCTGGACTAAACCCTTTCAGTATCTCGGAAATCTCGTGCAGGGCGTGCTCGGGCTGCGACACGCCGAACTCGGCTAATCCGTGCACGAGTATGCCGCCGCCAACCCACAGCATCGCCGCTGTCCCGATCACAGCCAAGACTCTCAAAAATGGCGGCATGCCGAATACCAGCGCGCGGCCGACCGGGCGAGAGATCGGACCGTCTTTTTGCGCTAGGTAAAGTCCCAAGTCGTCGGCTTTTACAATCAGAGCAACGGCGCCATACACGCCGGCCGTCACAAAGACGGCGACCGTCGCGAGCACCAGCGATTTTATAAAGAAATTCGGCTCATCGATGCTGGCGAGAGAGATGGCCATGATTTCTGCCGAGAGCACCAAATCGGTACGAATTGCGCCGGCGATTTTTGAATCTTCCACAGACGTGGCATCTGTCAGTGGCAGTGTCTGGCTGTCATCGGCCGCAGGGCCGTCGTGATTGCCGTGACCACTCAACATTTCGTGGAGTTTCTCATAGCCCTCGAAACATAAATATAGGGCGCCGACCATAAGGATTGGTGTCATCAACCAGGGCGCGAGGCTCGCTATCAGTAGTCCGGCTGGCAGGAGGTAGAGGATCTTGTTCTTCAGAGATCCCCAGGCGATCTGGCCGACAATGGGTAACTCCCGGCTTGATGCCAACCCCACGACGTAACGGGGCGTCACGGCAGCATCGTCGATCACTACGCCTGCGGCTTTGGCGCTCGCCTTAGCTGCTTGGCCCGCCGCGTCGTCGAGTGTCGCCGCAGCAAGCTTCGTCAGCGCTACGACATCATCGAGGAGTGCTAATAGTCCGCTGCTCATATGTTGTTCCTGTCCAGAATTCGTAAACCCACCGATTTACTCGTGCTCATACCGCATTGCGACCAGTGAAACCGCTGCAGCTAATAAAAGGATTCCGGACCCCAGCCACGGAAGATACGCCAGCGCGCCAGCGCCGATCATCAAACCGCCGAGCGCTGAACCGGCGGCTTGGCCGAAATAGATCGCCGATGTGTTGAGCGCGATCGACGCTGATGTCACTGATGGCCCGATACTCGCTAATCGCGCCTGTTGAACCGAGTTTGTCGCGAATGTTCCCAATCCCCAGATTATCGCGCCGATTAGAACGATGGGTAACAGCTGCGCGCCCGCGCCCCACACGGCCAGCCCTGCGGACATCGCCAATAGCGCCACGAACGCTGACCGGGGGGCTCCAAGTTGAGCGATGAAACGCGAAGCGATGACATTGCCGACGGTCGCCGCGACGCCATAGCAAGCCAGCACGACCGTTAGTAACGGCCCATCGGCCCCAAGGGACGTTTTTAAAGACGGACTGAGATAGGTGAAAAATGTGAACTGACCCGTGCCGTTCAGGACCGTGACGAGAAGAACGGTCATCAGAGCTGGATGCGTCAAAACTGATTTCCACGACGCTAAATTCAGCGGCGGAATGCTTACTCGGGACGGGACAGTCAGCCAAATGATGATCGCAGAGACCAATGACATTCCAGCGACCAGCCAGAATGCAGTGCGCCATCCGTACTCGTGCGCTATGAGGCCACCCAGCGGCAACCCGCCGACCGTCGACAGCGACCAGCCAATGAAGATCATCGTGATGGCGCTGGATCGGCGCTCGGGCGGCAGAAGCGCGCCGACCGTGGCGGCGGCCTGAGGCGTAAAGATTGCAGCGGCGATCGCGATTAAAACCCGTGAGCCTAAAACCACTTCGAAACTGGAAGCCAGCGCTGCAATCACGTGCGCCAGCAAATAAACGGCCATTGCCAACACGAGTAGGAAGCGGCGGTCGACGGTGCTTGTGAAGGCCGCGATCAACGGCGCACCGATCGCAACTAAAGCCCCGCTCACAACAACGAGGCTCCCTGCGAGCGGGAGCGAGACGTTGATACCGACAGCAAGTTCCGAGAGCATGCCCGCCGGGAGCAGTACGCCCGTTCCCGTTACAAAATTTCCGAGCATGAGCGCCCAGAGCAGCGCCCGCTGCCGTTCTGGGGAAAGCGGAACAAGCCCCGCTCGCGGCGACTGATCCGGACTGTGTTCGCCGT
>JANOCZ010000292.1:0-11572 GCA_031412455.1 Hyphomicrobium sp.
ACGCCGTCCTGGTGAATGCCGCTCTCGTGCGCAAACGCATTCCGCCCGACGATGGCTTTGTTGTATTGCACCGGAAAATTGGTCACGGCCGACACGAGTTTCGACGCCCGCGCCAGCATCTCAGTATTGACGCCCGTCGTATGCGGCAGAAGATCGTGGCGCGTGCGCACCGCCATGACGATTTCTTCGAGCGCCGCATTGCCGGCCCGCTCACCAAGCCCGTTGATCGTGCATTCGATCTGCCGCGCGCCAGCCCTGACACCGGCGAGTGAGTTAGCGACCGCAAGCCCCAGATCATCGTGGCAATGCGTGGAAATAACGACCCGGTCCATACCGGGCACGCGCGTCTTCAACATGAGGATCAGTTCGTAGTATTCCTCCGGCAGGGCGTACCCGACCGTGTCTGGAATGTTGATCGTTGTCGCCCCAGCTTTGATCGCGGCCTCGACGACCCGGCACAGATAATCATGCTCGGTGCGCGTCGCATCCATGGCGCTCCATTCGACGTCATCGGTATACCCGCGCGCCCGCGTGACCGACGCCACAACGCGCTCATAGACCTGTTCCTGATCGAGCTGCAGCTGGTGGTGCCGATGCAGCGGTGACGTGCCGATGAAGGTGTGAATGCGCCCGCGCCGCGCGTGCCGGATCGCCTCGCCCGCGCGATCGATGTCGCCGAAGTTGGCCCGCGCCAGTCCGCAGATCACGGCTTGCTTGGCAAGTTTCGCGATCTCGGTAACGGCTTCGAAATCGCCTTCCGATGCAATCGGAAAGCCGGCTTCGATCACATCGACACCCATCGTGTCGAGCAGTTCGGCGACCTGCAGCTTCTCCTCAAACGTCATCGTCGCGCCGGGGCACTGCTCACCGTCCCGCAGCGTTGTATCGAAGATGATGATCTGGTCTTGAACGTCGGACGTCTTCGCAGTCGTGGTCGTGGTCATGGTCTGATCCTCAGCCCGGTGGCCCTGCTCGCGCCGCGCCTATCGGTTCAGGCATTTTCTAAAACTTCAGCACACCTTCCGCAACCCTCACCGCTGCCCCGCCAATGCGGACGCTCTCGAGTTTGCCGCGCACGACCGTCGAGGTGAGTTGGATCGCACTTGGCCGGCCCATCTCCAACCCTTGCTCGATAATCCGCCGGTGAACGCCATCTGGGCCTTGGTCGAACCCCTGCACGACATGCGCAAAGCCGATCGCCGCCGACCCGGTCGCTGGATCTTCCGGTATGCCGATATCGGGCGCGAACATGCGCGCATGAAAAGCCGAGTGCCCGCGAACGCATTGCCGGGAATAGACATAGACGCCGTCCGTCCCGCGATCGGTAAACGCCCGCGCCCAATGGCTAGGAGCGATGCGCAATTTCGACATCGCCTCCAAATTGGCGACCGGGACGTAGGCGAACACGCTCGACCCGCGCAGCATCGTCGGCTTGTGATTTTCAAACCCGATCTCGCTCGGAATGAGCCCGATAGCGGCTGAAATTTCTTCAGGCTGCGCCAGTTCCTCAGGCGAGGACGTGATCTTCGGTGCATCGAACTCGCCGAACGCTGCCGCACCCGCCCGCAATCTCACGCCGACCCGGATGACGCCCGCTTCTTCCTCGAGCGCGATGATCGCATCGCTTTCTCCGTTGACCGCCGGCATCCGCAATTCAGCGAGCAAGATCGCCGCGCCAAGCGTTGGATGACCAGCGAATGGCATCTCGCGCGTCGGCGTAAAAATCCGGATGCGCGCGCTGTGCCCCGGAGACGTCGGCGCCATCACGAACACCGTCTCCGACAGATTGAACTCGCGCGCAATCGCCTGCATCTCGGTGGCCGTAAGCCGGTCCGCGGCCAGCACCACCGCCAGCGGATTTCCCCCGAACGGACGTTCCGAAAAAACATCGAGGATGTGATAGGTCAGCGCCATACGTCGTCAATCTCCCCGCTTGGCGCCCCGAATGATATCCCGGTCGCTGAAGCGGCGGCACCATGCGTCAAGCGCGATGCCGCGCCAAGACTTTTTATTGTGCGCCGCCCTCACAGCGATCCAGCCGAGCCATCAAACAGCGCCGCCACCAGCTGGCGCGCGTACGCCGGCATCGCCAGCGCTGCGAGATCACCCGTCTGCCGGATCAGCACGACCTCCGTGAGTTCCGAGGCAGCGTCCCGCGCGATGTGCTGTTCGATCCGGGCCTTTAACTCCAAAGCGTCAACGGCGGCGCGATAATCGACGGCAACCGAAACATGCGCCTGCGTTTGCGTCACATAGAAACCCGGCTCGATGCGAAGGTCACGCGCGCCAAGCCCCGTTTCCTCTGCAAGCTCGCGCGCGATACTGGCGCCAATGTCGATCGCGCCGCCTGGTCCCACGTCGCGGCCATCGATGAACCCGCCCGGCAGATAAACGAGCCCTCCGTTGACATTGCCGGGCCGCTGCCGCGCCAACACGATGGCGCCGTCGAGCGATCTAATGAGTGCCGAGCCAAAGCCGTCGAGCACGCCACACTCTGGGAAGCCCGCCATGCGCCAATAGAGATAGCTTTTGAAATCCGTCTTTAGCAACCGCGCCGAAAGCCCATCGGCATCGACGCTCAGTTCGTCGATCAGGTGCACGACGCCGTTAAAGTAGTTCGGATTGTCGATCAGCGCGCGTTGCCACGCCTCATCGATCGCGCCGGCCTGATCGCGCGCGTACGCCCAGACGCCATCGCCAACGCGCAATTCGCATCGGCCAATTTTCTGAACACTAGCGGCAAGCGGATACTTTTGCATGCGTTCCAATCGCGATTGACGAGCCTTTGTCACGGTCTTGACATGATGCAGAGACGCGAGCCCGGAACCTCAAGAAATGCTCTGCACGCTGATATTGCAACGGCTTTTGCTCATTCGCGTTTCGAAAAATTACCTCCGCCAAATGAAGAGCGCAGTTTGGACATGAGAGCGACACGAAGTACGCATCATATTCCCTCATCAACACGTCGCTGGGGGGCGACAGTCAAGCTCCACAGCCAGGCTCCCAAGCACCCGCCATCCAGGTTCAATCTGGATGCTGCGCTAAGGTTAGATCCAGCCGGCAAAGTTCGGCCGGATTTTTTTTCGGGTCCAGCGCCAGTGCGCTGATGAACCCCTCGTCTCCGAGGACGCCGCGTAGCGGCTGCATCGGAAACGGGCGGCAGAGGTCCCCGCTCCTCTGCCGCCCGTGTTGGCACCGGGCCCATATCTCTTCTGAGATTACAGCTCAATGCCAGCAGGAACGCTCGCGCTGTCGCACCAAACCCTCCCCAAGAGAGCGGCGGCGCGAGCTGTCCTTGCCGGCTAAACTCCGCGGCTAAACCTAGTTCCTAGTTACGAGTCTTATCGACCATCTTGTTCTTGCCGATCCACGGCATCATCGCCCGCAATTTAGCGCCGACCTCTTCGATCTGATGCTTGTCGTTCATCCGCCGCGTCGCCTTGAAATTCGGCTGACCGGCCTTGCACTCTAACATCCAATCGCGCGTGAAGCGTCCCATCTGGATATCCGCTAGCACGCGCTTCATCTCGGCTTTTGTTTCCGGCGTCACGATCCGCGGACCGGTTTGATATTCGCCGTACTCGGCCGTATTGGAGATCGAGTAGTTCATGTTTGCGATGCCGCCCTCGTAGATGAGGTCGACGATCAACTTCACTTCATGGAGACACTCAAAGTACGCCATCTCGGGCGCATAGCCCGCTTCGACCAGCGTCTCAAAGCCAGCCCGGATCAACTCGACGAGACCACCGCACAGCACCGCTTGCTCGCCGAACAGATCGGTTTCGCATTCTTCCCTGAACGTCGTCTCGATGACGCCCGACCGTCCGCCGCCGACGCCCGATGCGTAAGACAAGAACAGGTCGTGCGCGTTACCGGTCTTGTCCTGATGGATGGCGATCAGGCACGGCACGCCACCGCCCTTCTGATATTCGCCGCGCACCGTGTGCCCCGGACCTTTCGGTGCCACCATGCCAACGTCGAGATCCGCGCGCGGTTCGATCAAATTGAAATGCACGTTGAGCCCGTGCGCGAACATCAGCGCCGCGCCCTTCTTCATGTGCGGGTGCAAGTGATCGCGATAAATGTCGGCCTGGAGTTCATCCGGCGTCAGCATCATGATGACATCGGCCCACTTGGCGGCGTCAGCCACTTCCATGACCTTCAGCTTTTCTTTTTCGCACTTATCCGCGGTGGCTGAGCCCTTCCGCAGGCCGATGACGATGTCTTTGCACCCGCTGTCACGCAGATTGAGCGCGTGGGCATGGCCCTGGCTGCCGTAGCCGACGATCGCCACCTTCTTTGACTTGATGAGGTTTAAATCGGCATCACGATCGTAATAGACGCGCATGGGCGGCCTCTCGGATTCCCCGGTCTTGAGCGACAGGCGGGATGGGTTGAAGGGAGGGGCGATAGCAAATCCGGCCCCAAATCACGGCGGACCCTAACGAGAACGCTGGTCCGTTTCAATGTCTGGCGTGAGCGAACCCTTACCCGGCGTCCTTTTGGCGCTCATCGGGCGGCAAAGCTGCTCCCAGGTATTAACCGAACCCTAACCGCTCTCATGCGATGGTCTAAGGAGCGCCCCACCCCCGATTTCAGTTGAGAAGCCAATGAAGCTGTCCCGCATTTCTTTCGCCGTCAGCATGTTTGCCGCAATCATGCTGACCGGGTGCAGCGAGGCCGAAGCACCAAAGGCCGCCGCGCCGCCAGCTGAGAAGGGCATTTTCATTTCATCGTCTGACTGCGCCGGAAACGGAAAGCTGACAGAAGAAGCCTGTGGAAAGGCGATCGACATGGCTGTCGCCGCCCACAACGAGCAGGCGCCAGTTCATAAGACGCTCCGCAGCTGCGAAGCCGCCGAAGGCCCAGATCGCTGCAACAAGACCGGTGAAAACGAATATCGCCCTCGCCTGCAAGCGTTCTTCGTCACGATGAGCGAATCTGCAACCGCCGAGCCGCTCTATCCACCCGCAAAATCCGCTGTCGGATTTCAGTCATTAGCCAAGACTGCAATTGATGCTCGCGATGAGGCGCTACATGTTTCAGTCGAGGCCACCACCGTCGCCAACGAAAACGGCCGCCTCGCCGCCCGTGATTCTCAATAACGTGATGCTCAATAATGTTGCGGCAGCCTCACGCTGACTCTGCGGCAACATTCGAGCTTATAGACTAGAGTGAAGCAACGCCCCGCCCGATTGCGGCGATGCCGGTTCGCGAGACCTCGACCAGCCCGAGCTCGGTCATGATCTGGATGAACGTCTCGATCTTCGATGGCTTGCCGGTGATCTCAAATACGAAATGCTCGATTGACGTATCGACGACTTTAGCGCGGAAAATTTCCGCCAGCCGCAAAGCCTCGATCCGCTTCTCACCCTTCCCTTGCACCTTGACGAGCGCCAATTCCCGCTCGATCGAACCACCCTCATCCGTCAAATCGCGGACCCGATGCACAGGGATCAGCCGCTCGAGCTGATGCTTGATCTGCTGAATGACGGCCGGCGTCCCGCTCGTGATCACCGTGATCCGCGACAAATGCTTTTCGTGCTCGGTCTCCGTCACCGTCAGCGAGTCGATGTTGTAGCCGCGCCCCGAAAACAGCCCGATCACCCGCGCCAGTACACCTGGTTCGTTGTCGACGATGATCGAGAGCGTGCGCGACACGATCTCCTGCGCCTTGAGCGGGCTTGGATAGTGCGTCTGCTTTGGATGCTCGCCCATTCTTCTCAACTCTCAGCGGTAGGTTGCGATAGCGGTATGCCCGTTGTCGTAATCGGCGATAGTCCACGGCTCGATGAGTGCTGCCTCGCGCCACGCCATGAGCTCGGGATGCGCCAGCACGGTCTCCATGTAGGCCCGTGTTTGTTTGCCAACCGGCATCGAATACGTCTCAAGGCGCGTCACGATCGGCGCATACATAGCATCGGCAGCACTGAACTCACCATAGAGATAAGGGCCGCTGCCAGCAAATCTGCTCCGGGCTTCGTCCCAGATCGCCTCGATCCGCTCGACATTGAGTTTGACCGCCTCACCGATCTCCGGTGTGGCAAACTTGGCCCCAAGATTCATCGGACAAGCTTGGCGCAGCGCTTGAAAGCCACTGTGCATCTCGCAGGAGATAGACCGCGCATGTGCCCGGGCCATCCGCTCGCGCGGCCATATCTGCAAACTCGGATTGGCATCGGCGAGATATTCGATGATCGCCAGGCTATCCCAAATCGTCATGTCGCCATCGATCAGGGCCGGCACTTTGCCCGACGGCGACACCTCGAGCACGCGGCCGCGGCTCTCGGGCGTCCTGAGCGGGATCACGAGCTCCTCGAACGGTATTGCGAACGCCCGCATCACGAGCCAAGGACGAAGCGACCACGACGAATAGAGCTTGTTCGCAATAACGAGCTTGAGCATGCGCTCTAGTTCTCGCCGATTTTTCTCGTCGCCACCGGCGGGACGATGTCGCCCTTGGGAAACACGGATTTGAGAAACACCGGAAACCCGTGCTTATCGACGAGCTTCTTGAAAAATTCCGCATCTACGACAGCGACGCGATATTGAGTAAACGCCACGACGAAGCGCTGCCCCATACCCTTCGCGATGAGATCGGGAGAGGGTGCGCCCAGTCTCTGCCGCTGATCGGCGGGCAACTTTGAATAGATTGTCGCCAGCACTTGGCTGTGCATGTAGTCCTGAGCCATGCACGCTTCGAGCCCGCGCGTGAACTCACTCGCCAACAGATGCGTGCGATAGCAAGCGTCGAGAAATTTGATGACGCCGGGGGAA
This sequence comes from Hyphomicrobium sp., assembly GCA_031412455.1. Classification (GTDB taxonomy): domain Bacteria; phylum Pseudomonadota; class Alphaproteobacteria; order Rhizobiales; family Hyphomicrobiaceae; genus Hyphomicrobium_B. The sequence goes on from JANOCZ010000292.1 coordinate 6,778, forward strand.
CCTTCACGCTTGTGAAGTGTTGCGAGCCTGTCGGCTGCGTCCTTGATATTTTCCGAATGGTCCCACAACGTGTTGGCGGCCAACGCGCCGGTTGCTGAGAGCACGCTGGACGTCGAAAAAAATCCGAACGCCAGAAGTGCCGCCAAGACGCGGCCTGCGGTCCACAATTTTTTCATGAGCAATAGTCACCCCTCGATTTCTACTAGCCTGCCGTATCCCAAAGAGAGTTGCCCGACGTTGCAAATTTTTGCCGCCGGTTGCAACCCTGGCATGTCCAGTTGTCGCCTATAATCCGTTCGTTGAGCGCCAAGCGGCCTCAAACCAACACTTTTCCTTCTTTGCCGATCGCCTTTGCGACGTCCTCATCGGATACGTCCTCGCCCAAGAGCATCTCATTGTGGGCTTTTCCTGACGGAATCATGGGGAAGCAGTTGGCGAGCTTCGCCACCCGGCAATCGAACATGACCGGGCCTTTGGTATTGATCATTTCGAGTATTGCGTCATCGAGGTCGGCTGGATGATCGCACCGCATCCCCTTCCAGCCGTAAGCGTCGGCAAGCTTTACGAAATCCGGCAGCGCTTCGGTGTAGCTCTGTGACAGCCGATTGCCGTGCAGCAGCTGCTGCCATTGGCGCACCATGCCCATGTACTCGTTGTTGAGAATGAAAACCTTGACCGGCAGATTAAACTGCACGGCCGTCGAACATTCTTGGATGTTCATCAGGATGGACGCGTCCCCAGCCACGTCGATGACGAGCGCCTTGGGATGCGCGATCTGCGCTCCGATTGCAGCTGGCAACCCGTAGCCCATCGTGCCGAGCCCGCCCGATGTCATCCACCGGTTCGGCTCTTCGAAATGCATGAACTGCGCGGCCCACATCTGATGCTGACCAACTTCGGTCGTGATGTACGTATCACGATCCTTGGTCAGCTCCTGCAAACGCTGCAGCGCATACTGGGGCATGATGACGTCTTTGGAATTCTTGTACGACAGCGATTTCCGCGCCCGCCATCCCTCGACCTGCTTCCACCACACCTTATGCGCGGCCTTGTCGACGACCGGCGCCTTGGCCTTCCAAATCCGCAGCATGTCCTCGAGCACGTAAGCGCAGTCGCCAATAATCGGGATATCGGCGCGCACATTTTTGTCGATCGACGAGGGATCGATATCGACGTGAATTTTCTTCGAGCCCGGAGAGAATGCGTCGATCCGGCCGGTGATGCGATCGTCGAACCGCGCACCGATGTTGATCATCACATCGCAGTCGTGCATCGCCATGTTGGCTTCGTAGGTGCCGTGCATGCCCAGCATGCCGAGAAACTGCTTGTCTGACGACGGATAGGCCCCAAGCCCCATCAGCGTCGACGTGATCGGATAGCCCGTAAGACGCACGAACTCGCGCAGCAACTGGCTGGCTTTCGGCCCCGAATTGATGACGCCGCCGCCGGTGTAGAAAACCGGACGCTTCGCGCTGGCGATCAAATCCACGGCGTCGCGCACGGAGGTTTGCTCAGGCTTCAGTTTCGGCCGGTACGTTTTGTGCTGGATGTTCGACGGCCCGACGTAGTTGCCGGTCGCAAACTGCACATCTTTGGGAATGTCGATCACGACCGGACCCGGCCGCCCCGTGCGCGCGATATGAAACGCCTCATGAATGATGCGCGCCAGATCGTTGACGTTCTTGACCAACCAGTTGTGTTTCGTGCACGGCCGCGTGATGCCGACCGTATCGCATTCCTGGAACGCATCGTTGCCGATCAGATGCGTCGGCACCTGCCCGGTGATGCACACGAGCGGAATAGAATCCATCAGCGCGTCGGTGAGCCCCGTGACCGCGTTCGTCGCGCCCGGGCCCGACGTCACGAGCACGACGCCAACCTTACCGGTCGAGCGCGCATAGCCTTCAGCCGCATGCACCGCCCCACCCTCTTGGCGAACGAGCACGTGCCGCACTTTGTCCTGCTGATGCAGTTCATCGTAGATCGGCAAAACAGCGCCGCCTGGATAGCCGAAGATCACATCGACGCCCTGATCGGCAAGCGCCGTCAGCACGATCTCAGCACCCGTCATTGTGCGCGCCATGTCCGTCCTCCGTGGGCCCAGCATCACGCGGCCGACGAAGCCCCATCATGATCTAAGCGTAAACCTGAGCGTGAACCTAAGGTCCAAATCCTGCCGGGTCAATGCTAACCCTAAATAAATGCGATGGAATTTGCTACAGAACTTTCCATAGATTGCGATCCAACGTCATTCCAAGAATTAAAATGACTCGCTATCCACGTCGTCTGCCGTTTCAGGTATTGTCGCGTCTCAGCTTTCGCGGCCTCGACGGCAACATCCCGCTCCACGTCACCGGCAATAAGTTGCATCAGCGGTTTAACGCCGATCGCCCGCATCGCTGGCAAATCCGCAGACAGCTTGAGCTCCGCCAGCGCCCTAACCTCATCCAGCGCGCCCATGTCCATCATCGCCTCGAACCGCGCATCCACCCGCGCCCGCAACTCGGACCGCGACGGCATCATCAGCAATTTGATCGCCGTCGCCGCCCGGATGACCGGCACGCCGGGCGTCGTCTGCCATTCAGCCAGCGAGCGGCCGGTCGCCTCATAGACCTCCAGCGCTCGCACGATCCGCTGCCCGTCGTTTGGCTCGAGGCGCGAGGCCATCACCGGATCGAGCCGCTGCAATTCACTGTGCAAACTGCTCGCACCCTCCGCCTTCTCGCGCATCCGCCAACGCTGCCGGATGTCGTCTGGCACCGGCGGCGTCGGTGACAAGCCCTCAAGCAGCGCCTTGAAATAAAGACCCGTCCCACCAATCAAGATCGGCCGCTGCCCAGCAGCGCGAGCCTCGATCAACGCCGCCGTCACATCATGGATAAACCGCCCCGCCGAATAGGCCTCAGATGCCGGCACGAACCCGTAAAGCGCATGCGGCAGCAGCGCTTCCTCAGCTTCACTCGGCCTCGCCGTGAGAATGCGCAGCTCACGATAGACCTGCATGCTATCGACATTGATGATCCGCCCGCCAACGCGCTCAGCCAGCCGCGCCGCGAGTTGCGACTTGCCACTCGCGGTCGGCCCCGCGATTAGAATCGGTGGCGCGTCATTAGGGTTCAGATCAAACGTCATGATCTGGGTCGTAGCGCACACGGGTGCTCCGCGCCAGCCGACGCTCAAAGCTCAGTAACCGATGACGCTCCGCACGCCGAAGACGGCAGTATTGCCAACCGCAACGCCGGGTCGATTGGGGTTCTCGACACCCCCGCCGGGATTCCAAATGTACTGGAAGTCGGGCGACACCGTCCAACCCGGCATCACCTCAGCCTCGTACTTGAATTCGACGACCGCCTCATAGTCGCGAATAACCGGCAATGCCGCATCGATGTCGGCGGCCCGCGCGCGGGCGGAGATATCGCCATAGCCGAACGCGACGCCGAAGCTGTCTTTGGCGCGCCCCGGCACGAGGCCACTGGCGACGATCCCCATATCGAAATAGAAGTCGATCAAGTTCTGTTTGTCTGGGCTTCCCGATATGCGCCCGAAAACGCTGACGCCCTGGTCCCATCCACCGTTCCATAACTGTTGATCGACGACAGCATAAAGCCCGTGATCGCCGTCAATCGGCGCACCCGTGCGTTGATCGGTGAAATCGCCAAAGTGCCGCCAACCGCCGAGCCGCAGCATTCCCGGCAGCCCAAACTCATACTTGAATTGCCCCTCGACCATGAACAGCGGCGGATCATCAACGCGAAAATTGAGTCCATGACGATTGGCGCGCTGCGGATCCACAGCGTTTGGATCTGCCGGATAACCGTTGAACACAGCCGCCAAAATCGCCACATCGTCGTTGGGCGAAAACTGCACGCGCACGCCGGGCGTGGCAAACGGATAGGCCGGTCCACCCTGGGGCATGTCCGCTGACGTAATTCCGGGCCATCCAAAAGTGGCATTGATGAAATGACCGGCCGTGTCGCTGATGAAGAACTCGCTGTCAACGGCCATCTGCCCCGCCCGGATTTTGAGCTTGTCGTCGAGCAGCGCTTGTTCGACCCAGATCTCAAACAGCCGCACGGACTCGAGTGCCTCGACATTACTAGCTGCGAAGATATTGCCGATGTGCTCGGTGCTGGGACCTTCGCCGTGAATAAATACGACATCGGCGTGCACTGTAGCGCCCGTCCAGCCGGCAAATTTTTCGAGATTGACGTCCACCTCGCCGTCGAGATGCCCGTTGAGCGATGTGCCGCGCGTTATGCCGCCGCGCGCGATGTCGAAAAATTCGCCGATGTAATTGATGCCGTAGCTGATGCCGATCCCGGCCAGCGCCGCGCGGCCAGGATCAGATCGCCCGGCCGCAATCGAGCTTTCGGGAACGCCGTTTGCCGGTGCATCGTCCGCACGTGCCGGCGCGGCCGCAAGCAACGCCACGATTGCGATACTAGCAATCAACCGCTTCATACAATCTTCCGCCCTCATCGGCGCACAGGCGCTCGCCCCAGCATCCCTTATCGCGTGATTCGCTTTATCGCCTCACCGCGCATCGCCGCCAAAAATAATGGATTTCAAACGCAACGACAAATCTGTGATTCGCGAGCGGAGCGCTGCCACGCGCACGGCAATGACCGGCCGCCACATCGCCCACGCCCGTTTGACCTCATGCCGAACGCGCGTCTTGACCATGCGCCCATAACGCCAAACCCACGATGCCCGGATCACCGCGAAGAAAGCATCCTTCCACGGCACGAACCAAGTATAGGCGCGCGCAAACCAATCAATCTGCATCAACGCTGGT
>JANOCZ010000293.1:0-7193 GCA_031412455.1 Hyphomicrobium sp.
TCCAGCCGAATGCGCGCGTGACGGCGCGCTGATCGTTCCTAATCATCGGGTTCAGGCGCTCGGCACGTTTGTCTACGCGACACCGGAGATCAAATCGCCGCCGCTGATGATGCTGCCGCTCAATGCGATGGTCACGGTCACACGCGGCAACGGGCATTTCGTCGAGCTTGAAACCGGCGGGTTTGTTGTTGCCCGCCACGTTGCGCCGCTGGACCGCCCGGAGCGTGATTTCGTCGAAATCGCCGAACGGATGATCGGGACGCCGTATCTGTGGGGGGGGTGCACGCGCATTGGGATCGACTGCTCGGGTCTGGTTCAAACGTCGCTGCTTGCCAGCCAGATCGTCGCGCCACGCGACAGCGACATGCAACAGGCGGAGCTTGGCGTCGAAGTAGCGATCACCCCCGATTTTGACGATCTTGAGCGCGGTGATCTCGTGTTCTGGAAGGGTCACGTCGGCATCATGTCGGATGGCGTTATGATGGTCCACGCCAACGCGCATCACATGATGGTCGCTGTCGAGCCGCTGCCCGAAGCGGCGGTGCGCATCGCCAAGACTGGCGGCGCGGTGCTGGCAATCAAGCGTCTCAGGACTGGTTCTAGCGACTTGGCGTGACGTTTATCGGCGGTAGGGGAGGAAGCGGTGCGAGCGCAATTCCTGCGCGGTTTCGTTGCGTCGAGCGATGCGTGAGATGATCCGGCGTTCGCCGATCCAAGCCCAGCCGTCTTCGAGCGTGACGCGTGTCTCGACGGATTCCAACGCACCCGTTAGTGAACTTGATATTTCCACCCGCTCTACATGTCCGGCAGCGATAGCCCGCGCGAGCATCGCAAAATACTCAAACTTATCGACGCGTTTGTCAGCGTAGACTTCAGAATCGATTTGCAGGTCGAACATTTGATCGGCGCGCAGGACCAACTCGAACGCGCAGGCCCCGCTCGTTTGCGGCTCGACGGTCAACTTCCAATGATCGGATGTTGCCGCCACCTCCCAGGTGGCGACGTCACGATTACCGTAAGCCCAAGACTCAAGCGTTTTCGTTACGTCGCTCAGGCGCGCGAGGTAGACGTCATCTGGATACATGCGAGGTGTCACAACGCATACATTCATCGGTGGAAGTTATTATTTTTCGAGCGATGCTGCGTATTCCTTATCCTTTGCAACTGCGCTGGCCAGGCCCTGACGGGTGCTGAGGCGTTCAACGTAAGATGTAAACTCGGCGCGCGCGGGGATCAGCTTGAACAGCAGCATCCAGCGTACGCCGGAGCCGATAACGATATCGGCTGCTGAGAATTTCTCGCCGAGCACGTACGGTCCCTTGCGCAATGCGCCGGCCAGTGCGTCGATCGTTGCGTCGTAGGTGCCATAGGGCATGAGCGCTGGCGAGCCGGGCTCGCGCTTCATGGCAAGGTCGGTAATTGCCGGCTCGACGGCGGCTTGATTGAATACGATCCAGCGCAGATAGGTGCCGCGTGCGGGATCGCCGATTTTGGGCGCTAAGTTGGCTTCCGGATAGAGGTCGGCCAAATAGAGCGCGATCGCCGCCGACTCCGTGATGACCGTGTCGCCATGGACGATCGTGGGCACCTTGCCCATGGGATTGATCGCCATATAGGCGGGTGTCTTATGATCACCTCGTGTGAGGCTCATAACTTTTCGTTCGTGTGGCGGGTTGCCGAGTTCCTCGAAGAGCCAGAGTGTGGTGAACGAGCGCGAGTTTGGGGCGTGATAATGGATCAAGGGCAGGGTGGCCATGGCGGCGTTACTCCGACTTCGCTTCAGCTTGCCAACACGCCGCGGTGCACCACTTGGAGGTCGAACGCGGCCGCGAGAAGCGCTTTGGTGTAGTCTTCTTTCGGATGATCGAATATGTCGTTGGCCGCGCCTTCTTCGACGACCTTGCCGTTGCGCATGACGATGACGTAGTTGCACAACGCGCGGACCACCTTCAAATCGTGGCTGATAAAAAGGTACGCCAGCTGGCGTTTCTGTTGCAGGTCGCGCAGCAGATCGACGATCTGCGCCTGAACGCTCATGTCGAGGGCGCTCGTCGGTTCATCAAGCATCACGAAACGAGGTTCAAGCACCATGGCGCGGGCGATCGCGATCCGCTGGCGCTGGCCGCCTGAGAATTCATGCGGATAGCGCTCATGCGAGGCCGGGTCCAGGCCGACTTCTTTCAGTGCTGCCATCACGCGCGTTAAGCGCGCATCGTCTTCCATGTCGGGATGCTGAATGAGCAAACCCTCTTCGATGATTTGTCCGACCGTCAGCCGCGGCGAGAGCGAGCCATAGGGGTCTTGAAACACGACCTGCATTTCTTTGCGCAACGGGCGCATTTCGGCATTCGTCGAGCCGTCGATGCGGCGGCCGACGTAGGCAATCGGTCCGACGGACGAGACGAGGCGAAGTATAGCTAGACCGAGCGTGGTTTTGCCGGAGCCTGATTCGCCAACCACTCCTAGTGTTTCACCGGCGCGCAGTTTCATGCTCAGTCCATCGACGGCTTTGACGTGGTCGACAGTTCGCTGCAACAGGCCGCGTTTAATTGGGAACCAGACTTTCAGATTTTCCGTCTCGACGACGACTGGGCCTGTCAGGTCGGTGACCGGCGGTTTGCCTTTCGGCTCGGCCTCGATCAAGTGTTTGGTGTAGGGATGCTGCGGCTTCTCAAATACACCCTGAGCGGAGCCGGTCTCGACGATGACGCCGTCACGCATCACGTAGACGCGGTCGGACATGCGGCGCACGATGCCGAGGTCGTGAGTGATCAGCAGCATGGCCATGCCCATCTCCTGCTGCAGCTTTTTCAAAAGCTCGAGGATCTGCGCCTGGATGGTGACGTCAAGCGCCGTTGTTGGCTCATCGGCGATCAGCAGGTCCGGCTCGTTGGCGAGCGCGATCGCGATCATCACGCGCTGACGCTGACCACCCGACAGTTGGTGCGGGAATGAGTCGAGCCGTTTTTCTGCATCACGAATACCGACCTTGTTCAAGAGTTCGATCACGCGGGGGCGGGTTTCGGCGTCGGTCAAATTGCGATGCAGTTTGATGATTTCGCCGACCTGCTTCTCGATCGAGTGCAGCGGGTTCAGCGTCGTCATTGGCTCTTGGAAGATGATCGAAATCTTGTCGCCGCGGATCGTGCGCATCAAGGCTTCGTCGGCTTTCAAGATGTCATGGCCTTCGAACCAGACTTCGCCTGTCGGGTGCGAGGCCGATGCCGGGAGAAGTTTGATGATCGACATCGCGGAGACGGTTTTGCCGGATCCGGATTCGCCAACGAGCGCCACGGTCTCACCCTTGGCGATCGAAAACGAGATGCTTTTGACGACGCGCGAGGCGCTCTCGCCTTCGCCGAATTCGACGGACAAGTTGCGGACATCGACGAGGGGTGTTTCAGCCATCACGATTTCCCCTGACGAAACGTCTTGCGTGGATCGAGAGCATCGCGAACCGCTTCACCCATGAATATCGCCAGCGACAGGATGACCGAGACGGCGAGGAAGCCGGAGATGCCAAGCCACGGCGCTTCGAGATGCTTTTTGCCCTGCAGCAGCAATTCGCCCAGTGATGGGGAGCCTGGTGGCATACCAAGGCCCAGGAAGTCGAGTGCCGTCAACGCGGCGATCGCGCCCGATAATTTGAACGGCAGGAAGGTCAGTGTCGCGACCATCGCGTTCGGCAGCAGATGCTTGAACATGATCTGCCAATCCGAAAGTCCAAGTGCGCGGGCGGCGCGGACGTATTCAAGATTTCGGCCGCGGAGGAATTCAGCGCGCACGACGCCGACGAGCGATGTCCAGCTGAAGAGGAGAAGGATGCCAAGCAGCGTCCAGAAGCCGGGGATGAACATCGATGAGATGATCAGCAGCACGAACAGTTCAGGGATCGAGTTCCAGATCTCGAGGATGCGCTGGAAAATGAGATCGGTGCGGCCGCCGAAGTATCCTTGGACGGCGCCGGCCAGCACGCCGATCACCGACGATACGATGGTCAGCAGCAGGCCGAAGAGGACGGAGATGCGGAAGCCGTAGATCACCCGAGCCAAGACATCGCGGCCCTGATTGTCGAGGCCCAGCCAATTTGTGTTGCCGAAGGCGTTGTAGCGCGCCAGCTGTTCCGCAGGAGCCTCGCACAGTTTCATCGACGACGACCACGGCGGGGGTGCTGGATAGCCAAGGCAGATGTCGTTTGCGCCTTGGCGGCCCGGGTAATCCTTGTTGATCGTGTCGTAGGAATATCGGATCAGCGGCCAAAGCATCCAGCCGTTGGCCTTGATCTCGTTTTCGATCTCGGGCGTTTTGTAGTCGGTCACGGCGAGAAATCCGCCGAACTTTTCTTCTGGGTAATCGACCAGAACTGGAAAGAGTATCTCGCCCTTGTAGCTTGCAATTAGGGGGCGATCGTTGGCGATGAACTCGGCGAACAGCGTAAGCACGAACAGAACTGAGAAAATTACGAAGGACCGGTAGCCGAGCTTGTGCGACTTGAAGCGCTCGAGCCGCCGGCGATTGACGGGCGAGAGACGCAAGCCCAGCTTGGCTGCGGCGCGCTCCATGAACCCTGCGGAACGCGGCAGCGCGCTTTTAGAGAGCGGCGCTCTATCGGCTGTCTGATCCATGCCGCTCATACCTCTCGCGTTTCAAAGTCGATGCGCGGATCGACGAGGGTATAGACGAAGTCGGTCAGGATGCCGATGACGAGGCCGACGAGAGAGAAGATATAGAGCGAGGCGAAAACGACGGGGTAGTCGCGCTTTTCAATGCTCTCGAAGGCGAGCAGGCCGAGGCCGTCCAACGAGAAGATTGTTTCAATCAGCAAGGCGCCGGAGAAGAACGCGCCGATGAAGGCCGCGGGAAATCCAGAGATGATCAGCAGCATCGCGTTGCGGAAGACGTGGCCGTAGAGCACTTGGTTTTCGTTCAAACCTTTGGCGCGCGCGGCGACGACGTACTGCTTTCGGATCTCGTCCAGAAACGAATTTTTGGTCAGGAAGGTCATGGCCGTGAACGAGCCGATCGCCATGGCGATGATCGGCAGCGTCAGATGCCAAAAATAGTCGATGACCTTGCCGAACGCCGAGAGCTGATCCCAATTATCGGAATAGAGGCCGCGCGAGGGGAACCATTGGAAGAATGCCGAGCCGGCAAACAGGATCAGCAACAGGACTGCAAACAGGAAGCCTGGGATCGCGTAACCGACGACGAGCACGGCACTTGTCCAGCCGTCGAACGGTGTGCCGTCCTTGACCGCTTTTCGAATGCCGAGCGGGATCGATATCAGATACGTGATCAGCGTCATCCACAGACCTAGAGATATCGAAACGGGCAGCTTCTCCTTGATTAGCTGCAGCACGGAGATGTCGCGGAAGTAGCTCTTGCCGAAGTCGAAGGTCAGGTAATTCTTCATCATCAGGAAGAAGCGTTCGTGCGCCGGTTTGTCGAAGCCGAATTGCTTTTCCAGGCTCTTGATAAATTCCGGGTCGAGGCCCTGCGCGCCGCGATATTTGGATGATACCGCATCGGCCGCACCTTGGCCTAGCTGCGAGCCTCCCGCGCCGCCGACGCCGTCGCCGCTTGCGCCGCCCATGCGATTGACGATCGAGCTGTCGTGGCCCATCAGCTGAGCGATCATGCGTTCGACCGGTCCGCCCGGCGCGAACTGCACGATGACGAATGAAAACAGCATGATCCCGAACAGCGTCGGGAAAATCAACAGAACGCGTTTCAACAGATATGTGGCCATCAGGGTGCCGCCGCTCCTTTTTGTACGTTTGGAGCTTTGGCTCCGGTTTGCTGCGGCGATATTTGTGGCGATACTTCTGACCGCGACCGGCGATTGGTTAGCGCCTCGGCCTTTTCTTGATCGTACCACCACGTGTCGAGTATGCCTGGGTCATACTTGGCGATTGTGGCGGGACGCGAGAATTTGTTCCAGTAGACGACGCCGTGTGAGGCTTTGAACCAATGCGGCACCCAATAGTGTCCGGCGCGCAAAACGCGATCGATCGCGCGGGTCGCGGTCACGAGTTCGGCCCGCGATTTCGCGCCAATGACTTTGTCGGTCAAAGCATCGACGACTGGATCTTCGATGCCCGATAGATTAAATGAGCCTTCGACCTTAGCTGCGTCTGAGCCCCAATAGCTGCGCAACTGGACGCCGGGCGTGAGGGGCATCGTGTAGCGCTGCACGGCCATGTCGAAATCGAAGCCTTTCATGCGTTCCTCGTACTGGGCACTATCAACGACGCGGATGCTTGCGTCGACGCCGATGCGTTTCAGGTTCGAGGTGTAGGGCTCGACGATGCGCAGGAACTGCTGTTCGTGCAGTAGGATTTCGAGTGTCAAAGGTTCGCCTTTGGCGTTGCGGGCAATGCTGCGCGACGGGCGGGACTTTAAGCCGACGGCGGTCATGATGCTGCAAAACATCGCGCAATTTGGATCATCGACGACTTCTTGGGCGATCGTCCAGCCGGCTGCGGTCAACAGGTCGCGCGCCTTTTTCAGATTGTCGCGATTGTTGCCGCTGCCATCGGTAACAGGCGGCAAATAGGGTGTGCCGAAGACTTCGCGCGGCAGTTTGTCTTTGAACGGCTCGAGAAGCGCGATTTCCTCCGGCGTCGGCTGGCCTTCGGCTTTCATTTCCGAGTTTTCGAAGAAGCTCGCGGTGCGCTTGTACAATCCATAAAAGAGCTTCTTGTTCGACCATTCGAAATCGAATGCAAGATCGAGTGCTTGGCGCAGGCGAATGTCGCGGAACTTGTCACGGCGCGTGTTGACGAAAAATCCTTGGGCGCCGGACGGGCTGCCGTCGGGCAGGGTTTCTTTGACGAGGCGGCCTTCGGTGATTGCCGGGATGTTGTAGGCGGTGGCCCAATCGACTGACGTGAATTCTTCGCGGAAATCGAACGCGCCGGCTTTCAAGTTTTCGAGGCCGATTGAGCGATCGCGAAAATATTCGTAGCGGATCTCGTCGAAGTTGAAGCGGCCGCGATTGACGGGCAGATCCTTTGCCCAATAATCGTCGCGGCGCTTGTAGTTGACGAAGGCCCCCGGCTTGTTGGCGCTGATCGTGTAGGGACCGGAGCCGAGCGGCGTTTTCAGTGATGTTTCATCGAACGGATTGGCCGTGTAATAGGCCTTTGATAGGACGGGGAGATCGGCGACGGTCAGCGGCAGATCGCGCGTCA
>JANOCZ010000294.1:0-1571 GCA_031412455.1 Hyphomicrobium sp.
ATCGTCGCGTTGCTCACCGAGAGCGTCACCGGCTCAGGTGGCTTTGCCGTTTATCGCAAAGGAACGTTGGTTCGGCGGTGGATTGCGCAAGACGGAGACGTTGTCCTAAACGAGGGGGACATGCTGCAGGAGGAACTTTCAGTGCTCGCCCGCTCCGAACTTGATGTCGGATGTGAGGCCGATCTTTACGAAGATATAGTCTTTGAGATCTTTCGTTCTTTGACCGGCTATCAGTTCGATGCGCGCGAGGTCTCTGATGCCGTCGGCTCTCGTTTTTGGCTGAACGACGACGAGCAGAAGTTCAAGACGCAGATACCGAGCCATCCGCCGCAGACAAAAAACAAACAGTGGTGGAAATTCTGGGCTTGAAGTCGACGACCAGTGAAGGGGCCAGGTCTCTTTTTGGCCCTTAGCCGAAGTCGGGCGGCGTCCCCGCCCATCATCCCTAACGACTTATCCCCGCTCTTAACGGCGTCAGCGAACAAACCTGCGCGGTAACTTTCATTTTCAAATTACGCGCGCATACTCTCGCTCGTCCGCTCCATAAAGGGCAGCTTTCAGGGCGCTGATTGTTTGCTGGACGCGGAGATAGACACGGCACGGGCTGAGACGCACAGCTCGCGCCTAGGAGCATCCGCCGTCCGCGAAGGGGTGAGATTCCCTTCGTGAGGAGCAGCCCTCTGGTGAAAGTGGCGCGCGGGCGAGTCTCCGACCCATGTTTGTCACGGACCGGTTCCTTGGTTCGCATTCTTACAAACACACTACCCCCGCGGCCTCGCGGCCGGTCCGTTCTTTATTGCATTTGCTTTATTGCATTGCTCACGGCGACTCGCGTTCCGCGAGCCGGCCGCCGTTTGCGTTGCGAGCCGGCCGGAGGCGCATTTTGCATGGCTCACGGCGACTCTCCTTCGTCGAGCCGGCCGCCGTTCGCATTGGGTGTTGTTTAACTATGCGGATGAGCGAGGAAGAAGCGGAGCATTTCGGCAGATGCGTTTGGACCGCGCGGATCGGTGAACGATCCCGACGTGCTGCCGCCTGACCACGCATGGCCGCTGCCGTGGATGATCCACATCTCGAGTATCGTTTTGCCGCCGTCATCTTGATGGCAGGGTTGGCTATAGGCGTGGCCGCCGCTGACCTCGCCAGTTTTGGTTGACGATTTCAGCTCTGCGGTGCCGTCCGGGCGCGACTGATCAATGACGTGGTGGCCGTTCCGCAGATGGACGGTTTGATCCTTGTCGCCGTGAAACACGATCGTTGGCACGTGGCGCGCGACCGCTAGAGACGCTGGCGCGCGCGATGCGAGGTTGGGCGGGGGCTGGCGACCGTCTCGCATAACCGAGAACGCCGACGTCATATCGCTGGCCGCGCCGCAAGCGAGACCCGAATGAACGCCGACGGCGGCATAGATGTCGGGGTAGGTCGCCGCAAGAATGGCTGCTGCCGCGCCGCCAGCCGATAGTCCGGCTACATAGATGCGCTTGGCGTCAATGGCGAAGTCGCGCGCGATTTGCCGGGTCATTCCGGCGATGATGGCCGGCTCGCCCTTGTCTCGCTGCTGGTTGTTGGGC
>JANOCZ010000295.1:0-6229 GCA_031412455.1 Hyphomicrobium sp.
GACCGGACAAAAATCTGATCCCCACCTATCAGCCGCTGGGCAGGACCGCGCCGAACGCCTCGCCGATTACATTCCGCAAACCTTCGGCACGCCAGATTTTTTGATCGCGGCTGCGAGTTCGAAACGATCTCTGCGGCCGTATGAAACACTGCAGCCGATGGCGGAAAAGCTCGGGCTCGAAATCATGGAAGATTTCGACGACGAGGAAATCGCCGCGCTGGTCGAACGCTTGCGAGATTTTCCGGCCTATTCGCAGCGGTTCGGCATTATTTCGTGGCGTCATTCCGATATTCCCGCCCTCGCTGCGGCGCTTGGTGCCCCGGATGGCACCTACCCTGCGGAATGGGACTCTGCGGACTTCAGCCTCATTCTCGATATGACGTTTCCACCAGCGGCCGCGGCTGGCTCGGTCGCTCGACCCCAATTACGGAAAATCGTCCCGCCGTTTTGAGCCTCGTTTTACGATGCAAAAAGCGATCACGCCTTGCGGAACGATCGCATTGGCCTCGCGTTCGTTTTGTGCATATCGGATGCATAAACGCCGAGGTACATTCATGGTCAAAATCGTTAAAGCAAAAATTCTTATCTTAGCCACAGACGGGTTCGAACAGTCCGAACTCGACGTGCCTTTGCAGAAGCTGCGGAGCGCAGGCGCGCTTGTGCATGTGGGCGCACCCAAAGAGCGTCAAGACAAAAAAGCGATCAAGGGTTGGAACAAGACAGACTGGGGTCAACCGGTCGAAGTCGACGTCGAACTCGACGAAGCAAGCGTCCAATTTTATGATGCGTTAGTGCTGCCCGGCGGGCAAATGAATCCAGACACGTTGCGGCAGACGCCTGAAGCGATGAAGTTCATCAAGGATTTTGTCGCGTCGGGTAAAGTCGTTGCAGCAATCTGTCATGCGCCGTGGCTTTTGATCGAAGCCAATGCTGTCAAGGGACGCAAAACGACATCCTACAAATCGATCAAAACCGATATGATCAATGCAGGGGCAAACTGGGTCGATGAGCCTGTTGCCGCAGATGAAGGTATCGTCACGAGCCGTAATCCGGACGATCTCGATGCGTTCGTCGCCAAGATCATCGAAGAGATCGAAGAAGGCAAGCACGAACGGGCTGTGCTCGCAGCTTGAACTTTTTCGAATTGGAAATGGCTCGGAGGCTTAGCGGCTCTCCGGGCTTTTTATTGTTGAGAGTGGTTACGTGGCGATCCGCGTACCGTCACTGCCCCGTGAAGATTCCAGCGCCCGCAGGATCATCAGCAGCGTGTGACGGACGGCCGCTTCGGTGCTGTCAACAAAACGTGTTGCGTCGCCCATATTGGCCGACACCCACGCAAGGGAGCCCGATGACGAACGCCAGCTGCCGAAATACGTCCGGCCGCGAAGCAGCGTAACGCCGGCTCCTGTCAGGCCCTCGCGGACGGAAAATCCAGCCTCAACAATTTCGGGGTATTCGAGCAGTTGGCTGCGAAGCTGCTGGTCGAGAGACTTTGTGGACGCCATTGTGAACTCTGAACGGATACGAACGGAACGTCGGCGCATTCTAGCCGAGAGATGTTGATCAAGCGTTGACGCGTGCGCCAAGTTGATGAACCAAGTTGTTCTTATTTTGTTCTTGCGCTCCGCTTACGGAAGCTTTAGCTTTCGTAATGGTCGTTGGCGTTGTTTGGAGTACGTCGAATGTCTTTTGAATCAGCGGGGCCAGTCGCGTGGGAAAGTTTCAGTTGGCGCGCGGGGGCGGAAAATTACCGGTTCGATATTCAGGATCATGGACTGATCGGAAGTGTCAGCGTGTCCGACGGGCGTTCGTTCGCGTTACCTGTGGTCGTTTGGGAAGCGATGTTCGACGCGATCAAGACCAATCGGAAAGCGCGGACCAAGGTCGATACCAATTTACCGCCCAGGGCCGGCGCTAGATGGACAGAGAAGGAAAGCGACGAACTTGCCGCCAAGTTCAGGTCGGGCCGCTCGGTAGATGATCTGGCGCGTGAACATGCCCGCACCGGCTGGGGCATCGAAGCTCAGCTTGGCAAACTCGGGCTGTGGGATCGAATAGAACGCCGCCGGGTGGCTTAGCGAATTCTTCCCGGCGACGGTTCAGTGAATGTGGGGTTGATCTCGAGCGATCAGCACTTCTTGAGGGTGGCTGCGAGCTCACGGAAGACGGAGGACTTCTGCGGCAGAACTTTCACCGACTGGCTGCATCCTTCGCCCGCAACAGCCATCTTGGCTTGGAAATATCTGCCGTCTAATTGGATCTCGAAGCCTTTGGGCGTGACGGTGCCGACGACGGTCCCGTCGATCTCGTTGATCTTATCTTGCCAGAGGCCGGTGACCTTGCCGTCTTCGACCTGCAATTGCGTCGCTGCGTGCAGTTTAAAATCGGCGCCGTCGTCGCAGCGCAGGTTTTGCTGGACTCCTGGCCCATCGCGGCGCGGGATGTAGGTCACGATGCACTTGAAATTCGAAGACGGTCCCGACGACAGGGTCATGACGGCGTTGCCGACCCAGCGTCCGGCGAGGCTCGTCAGAGGATCAGGCGGCGTTGCGGCGATGTTTTCCGTCGTCACGAATCCCGATGCGACGAGCGCGGCGACCGCCATCGACCTGCGTGCGGATGTACTCATGTTGAACTCCCTCAAGCCAGCACCCGCTGGCAACCCCATTTTGCAAAATTCGGTATCGCCACTGAACCGGCTCGCTGCGACACTTTCAGTGCGCCAGCATCAGACGGCATCCAAGACCGCCTGTTTGATCTTCGAAGGCGACAGATTGTGGGCGGCAATGGGGAAACTTAGCGGGCAATTAAACGTTAAAAACCGCCTCTCGACGAGCATATGTCACGGTCGCCAGCTTGTATCAGACGATGGGGTAACCCATGTTTGGCTCGACGATTCGACGCTTCGCATCCGCATTCTCGAATGAACTTAACCGACCTCAGAGCTCAAATGGAGCCGACCATGGACACTGACTCAAAATTATACGCGCCGAAAAACCAACTCTTCGGCGCGGTGATACTTGCAGTCGCAGTATCGATGTTCGTGCCGTCTACGGCCCAGGCCGCGCAGGCCTTCAACGCCCTCAAGGGCAGCTGGTCGGGCGGTGGCAGTGCGTCGTTCGCCGGTGGGCAATCTGAGAAGCTGCGCTGCACTGCGCGATACAGCGGTGGCGGCGCGAACTTGGCTCTCAATCTTAAGTGCGCGAGTGCGTCGGCACAGATCAATTTGACCGGGAGCCTTGCCGCCAACGGCAGCAAAGTGTCCGGTGAATGGAATGAAAATTCGTTTGGGCTGAGCGGCGGGGCCTTTGGTTCCACCAGTGGCGGCAGGGTTCGTCTGAAGATCTCGGGTGGGGCGTCGGGCTATTTGACACTCACGGTGTCCGGAAATCGCCATTCCGTCGCGCTGTCATCGCAGGGAACCTTGACGGGAGTTAACGTCAGTCTCGCGCGCCGTTAGACGCGGCGTAACGTGGGGGGAGCCGGACGGGCGCCGCGGCGCTTGATTTTGAACTCATAACTGTCTCCTGCCGGTCACACTTGTCGTCGCATTGTCTATCGCCAAATAATCTGCGACCGTACGATACTTCGAAGGTTTTTCCGGGCAGGCTGTAGGGATTGGATGGAGGGCATGTTTGTGCGGCGAGCGGTTCTTTTCTCGCAATTGTTCTGCTTGGCCGCTTTTGCCATCGCGGTAGTGGGGCTATCGACACTGCCGGCGTTGGCCGCAGACAATCCCTTCAACTCTCTCGCGGGGACCTGGAACGGCTCGGGGACCGCTAGTTTTGAAGGCGGCAAGACCGAGAGCCTCCGATGCAAGGGCTATTACACTAATGGCAGCGGCGGGGCGAACCTCGGCCTTTCAATTCGATGTGCCAATGCTTCGGCGAAAGTGGAGCTTAGGGCTAATCTAAATTACGCGAACGGTAACGTGAGTGGTGATTGGGAAGAGCGGACTTACAATCAATCTGGAACGGTGTCTGGCAAGGCGTCGTCCAGCAAGCTCAGCCTGGCGATCAGCGGCGGCATTCAAGGATCGATATCGGTCACGGTTGGGGGGGGAAGTCATTCCGTCGTCGTGAACACGGGTGGCTCGGTGCTCAAGGGCATCAATGTTTCGATGTCGCGATAGATAACGGGGTGGGTCGTCTTGGTGGTGCACGCTCGGCAGCAGGTGGCGCTCCTCAACCAATCAAAAATGGATTGTTCTGGCGTTCCTCACCGAAGCGACCCGTTGGCCCGTGACCGCAAATGAAGGCGATATCGTCGCCAAGCGGAAGCAACTTGGTTTTGATCGATCCAATCAGCGCGTCATGATCGCCGTACGGGAAATCGGTGCGGCCGATCGAGCCTGCGAATAACACATCGCCGACCAAGGCGAAACGTTGGGCGCGATTGAAAAATACGACCGAGCCCGGCGAGTGACCTGGGCAATGAAAAATTTGAAACGTGTGGCCCGCGACTTCGACGACGTCGCCGTCGTTCAGCCAACGATCAGGTGTGCAATTGCGGACACCGGCAAAACCATAGGCCTGCCCCTGACGGTCCAATGCGTCGAGCAGAATTTTATCGGCAATGTGAGGACCCTCGATTTTCACTCCGAGATGTTCGCGCAATTCGTCGGCGCCGCCAGCATGATCGATGTGGCCATGGGTCAGTAGAATCTTTTCAACCGTGATGCCCGTTTCTGCGACAGCGCGTTTTATGCGGTCGAGGTCGCCGCCTGGATCGACGACAGCGCCCACCTTCGTTGCTTCATCCCAGATCAACGAGCAGTTTTGCTGAAATTCGGTGACTTGAATAATCGCGGCTTTGAGCGCCGATTTGGCGGACGTCATGGGCTTCCTGTCTCCTCATTATCGCGCGGCAAAGCACTTAGCCCATGACCGGCGGCATTGGGAAGCGCCTGTTGCGCGCCGATTTAGCCGGTCGCGGCAAATCGGTTCCAGAAAGCAGTTAGAGGCGTCGTGAAACCTTTGCGCTGACGCCGGGTTGGGGCCTGATCGGAAGCATGAACAGGATACCAACATGGCATCGGACAAAATCAAAACCGGCGACACTGTCGAATGGGATTCGAGCGGCGGGCACAGCAAAGGAAAAGTCGTCAAGAAACTGACGTCCCCGACAAAAATCAAGGGCCACAAGGTGGCAGCCTCGCCGGATAATCCTGAATACCTCGTGCGATCGGATAAATCTGGAGGTCAAGCGGCGCACAAGCCGGGCAGCCTGACCAAAAGCAAACGCTGACACACCTAGGGCAGCGGCAGCTTAAGCTGAAGTTGTCCTTTGACTGTCGCAGGCTCGTCTCTGCCGAGACCATTGACGTCGGTCGAAACACTTAGCGAATACGTATTTGGCTGAGTTAGCGTCAAGCCCGCGCCAGCGGAACCCGTTTGCTCCGATGATGCTGCGTCGACCGCGAATTCTTGTTTGATGGTCACATAGGGTTCGAGAGACTGTCCGCCATCGAGAGCGAACGGATGGGACAGGCGTGGTGAGACGCTGATCGAGCTTTTCTCATTTGCCACCATCCCTGCGCCGAAATCCGCAATGCCTCTTTCCCATTGCGTTTTGGCTTGTATGCTGAGGCCAGGTGTCGCCTTAAAGGCTGCGAAGGCTGCCAGCTTTTCGTCGTCGCGGGGCGCGGCTGTTTCTTCGACCGTTTGTGAGCGTTCAGCGGCGATACCGAGCAGAGCGCTACTTCCCAGCGCATAGTCAGCGCCAGCGCTGGTGCGCGTCATTTTGCTGGCTGAAGGGCTGGTGAGCGTGGTCAGGTCATTACCGTCGGGCGCAGAGCTTGGATCGCTGTAGCCTTGCGCATCGATGTTCGTCCAAATATCGATCGCCGGCTTCTGCAGTACCGTTTTGGGAGTTGTAAGCGTCGCCGACGATAAACCCTTCACGCTGTCGTATTGGCGCGTCGTCAGGCGACTATTGTAATCTCGCAAGGTGCCAAGGCTCGTTTTAGCGGAGACGCCCGTGTCGGTCGGCTTCAGCTCGAACGGGATCGGCATGGCACTCTCGGGAGTTGCGGCCACGAGCGGTGCAGCGAAAATAGCAGCAAACGGCGCCGTGGGCGTCGGATTCGGAACGCTGAAATCCAGATCGGGTTCAATAAATTCGAACGCGCACTGCTCTTCATAATTCGTGGCAGCGGCATTGCAGTCTCGGGCCAAAGTCTGCACCGCGAGCGCACTCGTCAAGACTGAAGACAGGACCAAAACGCCGA
>JANOCZ010000296.1:0-2474 GCA_031412455.1 Hyphomicrobium sp.
GAACAGTGCTTGACCGGGCTGCTCGTGAGGTTGCGTGACCGAGTCTGCATTTGCTGCTGATTGTTGACTGCGCGCGAGCGCCGGTAGGCTTTGCGCGGAGCGTTGCACCGGGTCCATGTTCTGAATGTCCATCACGAGAACGCCGAGGTCTGCGAAAGCGGAATTGCGCGCCCATTCGCCGGTCGCATCATTGTACATTAGAACTTCGTTCTTATGCTGAGCGATTTGCTCGCCACTTCGCTCTCCGAGTTTGTGGCGGATCAGGTCGATGTTTTCAGGGCGTCCCGTTACGAAAGTCCATCCTGGGCCAATACCGAATGCTTCGGCTTGCGCTTTCAAACGCTCTGGCGTGTCGGGTATTGGATCGATGCTGATCGAGAGGAAGTGGATCGTCTTTCCCGCAGCCTGGCCGAGTCGAGTTTGCACCTCGCGCAGGCGCGCCAGGGTCAAAGGGCAGATCGCTTTACAACTCGTATAGATAAAACTGATCACGACGATACGACCGTGTACGAGATCATCGTAGAACCGCAGTTTACGGCCGTCCTGGTCGATGACCTCTACATTTGGCAGATACGTCATGCCCCACCGCGACGTGGCTGCCACTGCCTCCGTGGATTGTATGATGCCGGCTAACAAAATCGAGGTTGCGAGCAACCGCTTCAGCCTATCTCGTGTCTTGCCGCAGGCGCGCATGGCGATTGTCCAAGTGGCTCTCACGACGATCCAGATCGTTTCTTGAATTCCGGATTGCGTGGGTCGCCTTCAGGGAGGATTTCAGGCGTCTTCCAGACCACTCCATGCTCGGTCGGGATCGGCGTTTGCGTCGGCACCCATTGCGGTTGCCCCTTAAAATCAGGATGCCCGGGCGGCGGCGTTAGGAGCTGATAGCGCATCAGCATTGCGAAATCTTCGTGGGTTGTGTTGTGGCAGTGGGCAACGTAGGCGCCACCGAATTCTCCAAAGCGCACTTGAAATTTGACGGACCCATTCGGGCCAAGCCGCCAAACGTCCTTACGTACCAATCGCTCGGTCGCGGGAAGCGTGCCTCCTGTCCGGCTGAGCGTCACTCCTTCCTCGAAATGCAAATGGATCGGATGATCCCAACCGCCGCTTGTATTAACCAGCGTCCAGTGTTCGACTTCGCCGGGCTTTGGAACCAATGATGAGATACGATTGGCGTTCAAAGAATGGGCGGTGCGTCCGGAAACCTTGATTGACCAGGGGAAGAATTCGTAGTCGCCGCACTCCGGAACACATTGCCCATCCGGTGTTGCTCGAGAGTCGCCAGGTTCGTTGCGCACGAATTCGATAGTGCGTTCGCGAACTGGCGCCGCTACGGGAATCTGCTCAGTCAGTCGCAAATCTCCAGATCGCCACGCGTCATCATCGAAGTTGACGCTGTCGTCCTTGATTTTGCCAGTGCTATCTGGCGAATACCGGTAGCCAATGTCATCGACGCTATCCCAGGCGTCCACAACTCTGAATTCGAGTAACGGCCCAACCGCTGGATCCTTATCGGACCCTCTCAGCGCATTTGCAACCGATAGAGCGCCATCTGGTTTGCGGCCGTTGGTCTGTTGAAGCAGATTCAACAAGTAGATGCTGTCACCCTGCTTGAACTCAGAAAAATCGATCACGAAATCGTACCGTTCCGCGACACCTTGCACGTCGAGCTCGGTCAGGCGAATTGGGTTCACGACCAAGTTGCCATCATTGGCGATGAAATACATCGGCACTTTCGTGCCTCGTGAGAAGCGCGCGCTTCGATTGACTACAATAGCGAGTTTGATAAACCGGGCCATCGAAGCGTTCAGCGTGCGGAAGCGATAACGTCGAGGCAGAACTTCCATGAAAGGGTAATAGGCGCCATTGACCGCCAGCACGTCACCCAAAAAACCTTCGGTGTCAAAGATGTCGTAGAACAACTGGCCCTGTTGATCGAAAGCTGGATTAGAAATGGCCAAATTTACATCAAAATCGGTATTGCCGAACTTCAAGCGTGAGCCGCTCGGCAGCCTAAGATTTACACCATCGTCGAAATCTTCTCGCGCTCGATCAGGTCCGCTGTAGACGTTGCACAATGCAAAATGTCCCTTGTGGACATTCTCGGCTGTGAAGAAAAATCGATGATCGTGAAACCATAAACTTCCCTGTAGCTCTCTGAAGTCGCCTTGGACGCGGACGAGTCCGTCGCCGTCGTCGGGTCCAGATGCGCGCTTTTCAGTACCAGGCAACCAAATCTGAGGCATGTCACGGCGAGCTAACGCAATGCCCCAGTGATAATCGTAAAATGTTCCTGGAAAGTGGTAGGCGTTGCATGCTCCATCACTCTCCGCGCCGTTGTGCGAATTGTGCAAGTGTGTGGAGATCTCGTTGCGGCCAAAACCGTTGTTTGCAGCCCTGTCTTTCGGCAAATCGTTATAGATCCGGCAGATAAACGGTTCACCGTACCGAGCCTTAACCAGGGTGGGTCT
>JANOCZ010000297.1:0-3008 GCA_031412455.1 Hyphomicrobium sp.
ACGATCATCTGGAACGTGTGCGAACACGCCGACGCCTATAAAGACACCGGCGCGCAAGCAGTGTCCTACACGACCGGCGTGCCCCCCGTCGTCGGCGCGATGATGCTGTTCAAAGGCGCCTGGGGACCAAAGCCCGGCGTCTTCAACGTCGAGCAGCTGCCCGCGAAACCGTTCATGGACGAAATCGGCAAACAAGGCCTGCCCTGGCACATGCGCGACTTGAAGGCGGGCGAACAGAAAGACCTGTTCAAAGTCAAAACGTGAGCCGTCCCCTCGCGCCTCGTAGCCGTTTGACAAGTGTAAATTTACGCTTTACAATGCGCTGCCCTTTGTGATCGAGAGCTTCGCTAACAAGGGACTGAAACGCTTTTTCGAGGATAACGACGGACGCAAGTTGCCGCCGGAAATGCTCGAACGGATCGCAATCATCTTAGCGGCGCTCGACGCCGCCGAGAGTATTGAGGATTTAAACCGTCCGAGTTTCCGCTTGCACAAACTCACGGGAGAGCTGAAGGGCTTTTGGGCGGTAACCGTCAGGGCAAACTCGCGTATCGTATTCCGCTACGAGAACGGTGCCGCATCAGACGTCGATTTCATGGATTACCACTGAGAGACCCCAAGATCATGCCGATGAAAAATCCGCCCCATCCGGGCCTGGGCCTTCGAGACGATATAGAGGCCCTGAGCCTGAGCGTTGCGGAAGCGGCAGATGCGCTCGGCGTTACGCGTCAACAGCTTTATAATGTCATCAATGGGAAAAGCGCGATCACACCCGAAATGGCAATCCGTCTCGAAAAAGGCATCGGCAGTTCCGCCGAAAATTGGATCAGGCTGCAAGCCACTTATGATCTTGCCCAGGCGCGCCTCAAGGCATCCGCATTGAAAGTCAAAAAACTCGTTCCAAAGAAAGTTGCGTAGCTCGCAGCAAAACGCTTTCCATTAAGCCTCCTCTCCCGCCGCGGTAACGACGTGACCGCTACTGAACCGACTGTGAAGCTCTCATGACCTTGCCCAACATCCCAGCCGACATCGCGACGCCCGTCTACGTCCTCGACGAGGCGGCGCTGAAACGCAACCTCGCCGTGGCCGCGCGCATCAAGCGAGAGGCCGGGTGCAAAATCTTGCTCGCGACGAAGGCTTTTGCATTGCCGGCCATCTTCCCGTTGATGCGCGAAACACTGGACGGCTCAACCGCCAGCGGCGAGTACGAAGCCCGCATGGGCCACGAAGAGTTCGGCAAAGAAGTCCACGTCTATTCACCGGCGTACTTCCCAGGCGAAGTCGAAAGCCTGACCAAAATCTCCAAGCACATCTACTTTAATTCGGCAGAGCAGATCCGCCGCTATCTCCCGATCGTCAAGAAAGCTGGCGGCGTCAAAGTCGGTCTCCGCGTCAATCCGGGCTACTCGAACGCGACGCTCGGCGGCAGCCTCTACGACCCGTGTGCGCCTTACTCGCGCTTTGGCGCGACGGCCGATACGCTCGGCGATGTTCCCTGGGACGACGTCGATATCTTCCACGTCCACGCGCTCTGTGAAGCCAAGCACGTAGGCTCCGTTGGCCTGATCGAACACGTCGCCCGCAATTTTGCGCCTTACCTCGCCAAAGTTTCGGCCGTCAATTTCGGTGGCGGCCACTTCATCAACAAGCCCGGCTACGATGTCGATGCGCTAATCAAAGCCATCAAGGCCTTCAAGGCGCAGTTCAACCTCGAAGTCATTCTCGAACCGGGCGCAGGCTTGGTTGTCGACACGGGTTATCTTGTCGCCAGCGTTCTCGACATTCACCACAACGAAAAAGACATCGCGATCCTTGACGCGTCGGCCTCGACCCACATGCCCGACGTGCTGGAGGTTCCCTATACGCCAGCGGTGATTGGCGCAGGCTTACCCGGCACTGCTGCGCACGATTATATTTTGGGCGGCAAGACGTGTATGACGGGCGACATCATCGGTGAATTCTCGTTCAGTAAACGGCTGTCAGTCGGCGACCGCGTCGTCTTCACCGACATGATGCAGTACTCGTTCGTTAAAAATAACACATTTAACGGCGTGCCCTTACCCGACTTGGCGATCCTCCGCGAGAACGGCACCTTTGAAGTGTTACGCGCGTTTGGCTATGACGAGTTCCGCCGCCGCCTCGGCTGATCGATGCGCGCACGCCAAACTCTACAAAATATAATCCGCGCGGCATTGACGCCGGCGCCGCGTTCTAGGCTAAAATTGAACGATGAAACTCGAAGAAGCGCCCCGCCCGATTCTGCTGGCAGACTACATGCCGCCCGAATACTTGATCGATAAAGTCGATCTTTCGATCGCACTCGATCCCGTACGAACGCGCGTCAAGGCGAAATTATCGGTCCGCCGCAACCCGAAACATACAGCGGGCAACGCGTCCGTCGCCTGCCCGCTGCGCCTCGATGGTGAATTCCTCGAACTTGAAAGTCTGGCAATCAACGGCGCTGAGATCCCGCTCGATGCCTATTCGATGGACGAAGCGGGTCTCACAATTCACGCGCCCCCAGCCCAACCGTTCAAACTGAACATCATCACGATCGTCAATCCTGAAGCCAACACCGCACTGCAAGGCATCTACCGCTCACGCGGCGTCTATTGTTCGCAGTGCGAAGCTCAAGGCTTCCGCCGCATCACGTTCTTCATCGACCGGCCCGACGTCCTGTCGGTCTATACCGTCCGCCTCGAAGCCGAACTTGCGACGACGCCGATCCTGCTCAGCAACGGCAATCCGGTCGAGCGCGGCACGCTGCACAACGGCCAGCGCCACTATGCGGTGTGGCACGACCCGCACCCCAAGCCCTGCTACCTGTTCGCCGTCGTCGGCGGCGACCTCGCGCCTGTATCTTCGAACTTCAAAACCAAGTCGGGACGCGATGTCGATTTGCGCATCTACGTCGAACACGGCAAGGAAACGCGCGCCCACTGGGCGATGGATTGCTTAAAGCGCGCGATGAAATGGGATGAGCAAAAATTCGGCCGCGAATACGATCT
>JANOCZ010000298.1:0-1991 GCA_031412455.1 Hyphomicrobium sp.
CATTTTTTCAGGTGGGACCAAGGCGTCCGCAGTGTCGTCTTGAGATCGGTCACGCGCTTGTTCCGTCGAGGTCCAGGAGAATTGCCGCTACCGTACAATTTAGCCAGCGATCCGGCAACGTAGAGAGCGAGTTTACGGTAACTCCGGTGCCTTTATACCCGCCGGCTCCGGCTTGGCCGCGGGGTTCGCCAGCTTCTGCTTCACTCGTCCCCGCTTTGCCGTCAGAAGGGAAATTCTGTTATTCCGCTGAATGATGCGTGATGTTTTCTTGAGCAGGTTGCGTGCGTCGCCACCCCGGTTGCCTAATTTTGGCTGTCGACCGGCAGGCCCGATGTAAGCTGATGGTTTGGGGCCAACAAACAGGGCTTGCATGCGCCGCTGGGCATCAAGTGTCATCGTCGAATGGAGCGATCGACGCCAGCCTTCCAGAGGATCTACGAGCAGGAAATTTCGCGCACGCGGAATGTTATCCGTCTGACTTTTAGAAACCGAGGCAAGCGCTGCCGCCGCAATCGCCGCTCGCGCGTCGGCGTCGTCGGCGGGGGGGCGTTGTTCGCTCTTTCCGCTACGGCTCGTGATCGCGCGGATTTCATCGGCTTCGGCTTTGGCGTCGAGCCGATCAAGCGTGAGGGCTACCCGCTCGAGCGTCGTTTTGGGCAGCATCACAAAACCAAATCGCCGGGCGCCGGCGAGCGCCAGTTTTGGATCGCCGGCGGCCAGCGCTGCATCAACGAAGCGGACGGCTGTTTCTGACGCGGCTGTCTGGGCCTGGTCGAACCAGCCGCGCAGATACAGAAGCGCCGGCCCAATCTGGTTCTTCTCGAGCAGCCGCTCGGCCACCGTCAGCGAAATCGTGTCGCCCGGAAAGCCCGTATTCTTCGCGACCTCGATGGCGACGTTTGGATGAGCGCTTTGCGCCAAAAGATCAATGTAGCCCAGCGCCGATGCGTCGTCGCGCGAGGCCTTTATCCACCGGACGGCGCGGCGCTCGGCTTCGTTGGGTTGATCCTGGTCGATCAGCAGTTGTAGCAGTTGGTAACGCTCTTGCGGCGTTTTCAAGCGCTTCAAATCGTCGATCGAGCGCAACAGACCCGATGCCTGGCCCGTGTCTCCGTCGGCTGCCAATAGCTCGGCTAGCCGGGCTAAATCATCTGGACGCCGATAACCTTTTTGCCGGCAGCTTTGCAACGTTGCTTGTTCCGCTTTGGCGTCGCCGCGCAAACGCAGTCGCGCGATCAATTCACGGCAGGCCGATTCAGAGTATCGCAGTTCAATCAGTTCTCGCAGCGTCGCCAGATAAGCTTCGTCTTTTTGATTGTGCTTATAGAACTGCGCCTGACGCCGTTTGAGCGCTGCATCCCTTGGGCGCTCGCGCACCATTGCTTCCAAGATTTCCTGCGCCTTGGCGACGTTGCCTTCGTTCTCATAGAGCGCCAATATCTGGTGCAGCGAGCGATAACGCGTGACGCCCGCCGAGACTTGATGTTCGAGTATTGCCAGAGCTTCGCGCGAGTGGCCGTCGCGTTCGAGCATGGCGACGCGCTCGTTTTCGCCCGGCAGAATTGCCCAGCCGCCGACCAGCGCGCCAGCGAAGATCGCCGCCAAGATCAGTCGATCGGGCCGCGTCCAGAATGATGCTAGGTCAACCATTGTGGCAACTCAGTTTCAGCTCAAGCGGCGTGCGCGCGTCGATTGGTAAAGACAGCGCCAGTTTACCAGTGGTGTCGGCGGCGACCTCCTGCTTGTGCAGCTGCGCGCCGTCGCGGATGGCCTCGATGACATAGTTCTGGTTCGGCGTTGTCTGCCACGTCATGCTGCCCGGACCGAAGCCTTCAGCCTCGATCGTGAACTCGCAATCGGCGCGGCGCAAATTGCGTAAACTCCAGCGGCTCTCAATCAGCCGGATCCGGTCCTTGTCGCCAATAATTTCGCTAGCGGGTGCGCGAGGACGCGTCGAGATCATTGCCGGTTCGACGGCTGGATCAAGGGCG
>JANOCZ010000299.1:0-1654 GCA_031412455.1 Hyphomicrobium sp.
TAGAACGGCGTCCCGACCTCAGCGGCGATCCTCGCAATCGCGACGTCCTCCGCATGCAGCTGACCGTCGATGTAGTGGAAGTGATGCATGTTGGACTTAGACCTGGATAGGTGTTCGCCCGTCCATATCACGAGTTCAAGGCCAGCGCGAAAAATCAGCCGGCCTTCGAGTTCTGCAACCTACCTGATCAGCCCATCGAGCACGAATGGCTCGTGGGGCTTGGGCTTCGCCGCGGAATTTTCTCCAGCGGACCCGGATTCAGCCGATTTGGCTTGACCGTCAGCCTTGGCCTCGGCGGGCGCTTCAAGCGGCCCGCGCGTGCCGCACGCCGACATCACAAGCGCCGCTGCAAGCACGGCGGCGACGGTAAATCCGATCTTGGCACGCCCGTAGTCAATCACGCGAAAATCCCCCGGCGGCTGCGATGCCGCGCGCTACGCAAGCGGCGATACCGCCCGGCGCTGGCAAGGTTCTAGCCCCTCTGGCGTTCCTTTTCCAACCGCTTCGACCATTGACGCGCCATTTTAAGGACATTCTGTGGCGCGGTTCCCCCATAGCTGACCCGGCTTTTGACCGAATTCTCGACGCTGAGGACCGAAAACACGGCTTTGGTGATCCGCGGCTCGATCTTTTGCATGTCGCTCAACGGCATATGCTCCAAGTCGAGCCCCCGGCCTTCCGCCGCCTTGACGATCGATCCCGTGACGTGGTGGGCATCGCGAAATGGCATTTTAAGCTCGCGCACCAGCCAGTCCGCCAGATCGGTCGCCGTCGAGTACCCGCGCCCCGCCGCCGCCCGCATCGTGTCCGCTACCGGCTCCATGTCGCTGATCATGCCGGCCATCGCCGCAATCACGAGCTTCAGACTCTCAACCGCATCGAACGTCGCTTCCTTGTCTTCCTGCATGTCTTTGGAATAGGCGAGCGGCAAGCCCTTCATGACCATGGCGAGCGACTGAAACGCCGCCGCGATCCGCCCGGTTTTGGCGCGCGACAGTTCCGCCGCATCTGGATTGCGCTTTTGCGGCATGATCGACGAGCCGGTCGTGAATTTGTCGGACAGCGCGATGAACCCAAACTGCGGCGTCATCCAGATGACGATCTCTTCGGCCAATCTTGAAAAATGGATCGCCGTGATCGCCGCCGCCGCCAGCGTCTCGAGCGCGAAATCTCGGTCCGACACGCCATCGAGCGAATTCGCCATTGGCCGGTCGAACGCCAGCGCTTCAGCGGTCTGATGCCGGTCGATGGGGAATGACGTGCCAGCCAGCGCCGCCGAGCCGAGCGGGCTTTCGTTCAGGCGCTTCCGCGCATCTTGAAACCTGCCCCGGTCGCGCGCGATCATTTCGACGTAGGCCAGCAGATGATGCCCGAACGTGACGGGCTGCGCCGGCTGCAGATGCGTAAATCCCGGCATGATCGTCGCCGCATGCGCCTCGGCTTTGGCCACGAGCGCGCGCTGCACGCCAGCCAGCGCTTCGTCGATGCCGTCGATCTGATCGCGCACCCATAACCGGAAATCTGTCGCGACCTGGTCGTTGCGCGACCGCCCCGTATGCAGCCGCCCGGCCGCCGCGCCGATCATATCCTTGAGCCGCGACTCGACGTTGAGATGCACATCCTCGAGCGCGCGAGAGAATGCGAACGTGCCCGC